>JBJEQI010000123.1:0-10838 GCA_051881675.1 Acutalibacteraceae bacterium | reverse complement strand
GAGCATGCCGACCGACATGCCGAAAAACACCGCGGCAAGCGCGCCGCCCAATCCTACTGCCGCATAGACCAGACTGTTGATGAAGCGCGTGGTGGGGTTGATAATGGATGAAAAAAAGGTGGATTTCAGCGAATATTTGCGCAGCTGTTCGTTGATCTCGTCGAATTTTTCGATGTTTTCCTGCTCATGCGAATAGGCGGCGACCGTTTTTTGATTGTTGATCATTTCATCAATAAACGCCGTCTGCTCGCCGCGAATCTTCGCCTGCATACTGAACATATGATAGATTCTGCCTGCGATAAACTTCGCCGTGAGCAGGGACAGGGGAGTGATCACAACGACGATCAGCGCGATCGCAGGGTTGAGCATCAGCATGAACACCAGCGTGAGAATGACCGTCATCACGCCCGAAAAGAGCTGGGCAAATCCCATGATCAGACCGTCGGACAGCTGATCAACGTCTGCAATCACGCGGCTGACCATATCGCCCGTTTTGTGCGAGTCGATATACGACAGTGGCAGCTGCTCGATTTTCGCCATAGCGTCCGAACGAATATCGCGGATGACGCGGTAGGCGGTTTTGTTGAACAGCAGATTCATGATATACTGCAATACGCCCGTCATCACCGCGACGGTCAGCCCCTGAATCAGAATCGGCGTCATGCGGCCAAGCACCGCCGCCATGCTCTCCGGGCGGAAGCCGCCCGCCGCCACGCAGTCGATCGCATTTCCGATCAGGATCGGGAGATACATGGTCAGCGCGGCGGAAACCGCCGAAAGCGCTAAAGCGGTGATTATGAACCGCTTATATTTGAGGATGCGGCGAATGATTTCCTTGACCGCCGCACGGTTTGTTTTGGATTGTTTTTCTTTCATAGCGCCTCCGAGCGGGATTACCGAATGTCGTCGAGTTCCTTCAGCCAAAGGTCGGCGCAGGCGTCGGACGGCATACGCAGATCGGCGCGGGGAGACACCGCGACTGTTCCGATCTTCGGGCCGTCGGGCAGGCAGCTGCGCTTGAACTGCTGGGCAAAAAAGCGCCGCATAAACACTTTGAGCCATTTAAGAATTTCCTCGCGGGAATACTGACCGCCGAGGGCAGTCAGCGCAAGGCGAAAGATCTTTTTCGGATGCATGCCGAAGCGCAGCATATAATACAGGAAAAAGTCATGCAGCTCATAGGGACCGACCAGATCTTCGGTTTTCTGCGAAATATCACCGTTTTCGGCGGGGAGCAGTTCGGGCGAAACGGGAGTGTTATAAATATCGTAGATCGCCGATTTCAGTTTCTCTATGCCGCAGGTGTCGGCATAGTGGCGGACAAGGTGCCGCACCAGTGTTTTCGGCACCGATGCGTTGACCGCGTACATCGACATATGATCGCCGTTATAGGTCGCCCAGCCGAGCGCCAGCTCCGAAAGGTCGCCCGTTCCGATTACAATGCCACCGCTCATGTTCGCAATATCCATCAACACCTGCGTGCGCTCGCGCGCCTGCGCGTTTTCGTAGGTGACGTCATACTGATCGGCATTTTGACCAATGTCGGCAAAATGCAGATCAACGGCGCGCTTGATGTCGATCTCGCGGAACGACACTCCAAGCTCGCGGCAGAGGATTTCCGCATTTGATCTTGTACGCGCGGTGGTGCCGAAGCAGGGCATCGTCACCGCGATAATGCCGCTTCTGTCTTTATTCAGCAGGTCGAATGCGCGCACGGTTACAAGCAACGCCAAGCAGGAATCCAGCCCGCCCGAAATGCCGATCACGGCAGTTTTGCAGTGAATATGCTCAACGCGGCGCCTGAGCCCCTCGGCTTGCATGGTGAGTATCATCTCGCAGCGCTCGCTGCGCTTATTCTCGTCGCTCGGGACAAAGGGATGCGGGTCGACAAAGCGGGTGAGGGATGTATCGGTTATCGGCAGATCAAAGTAGATCTCGGTCATATCATGCGCCGCGGGAAAAGTGTTCATCCTCTGCCGCTCGCGGGCAAGCCGCGCAACGTCGATCTCACTGACCGTCATTTCATTGCAAAAAAGCTTGGACTGCCGAAGCACCGAACCGTTCTCTGCGATAATATTATGCCCCGAAAAGACCATGTCGGAGGTGGATTCGCCGTCGCCCGCACTGCAATACACATAGCCGCAGACAAGCCGCGCCGATTGCCCCTTAACAAGGTCTGTGCGGTACTCCGCCTTGCCGATCACTTCGTTGGAGGCGGAAAGATTGAGAATGATATGAGCGCCGTTTGCGGCATATTTCACGCTCGGCGGCGCAGGGGACCAGAGGTCTTCGCAGATCTCGACAGCAAAGGTAAACCCGGGCATATCACAGCACCGAAAGATGAGGTCGGTACCGAAATCCACGGCATAGTCGCCGCCGCTGAGCGACACGCCGAAGGCTTCGGCGGGCGCGGGCGAAAAATGCCGCTGTTCGTAAAATTCGCCGTAGTTCGGGATGAATGTCTTCGGCACGAGACCGAGAATCTCGCCGCGGCTGATGACAGCGGCGCAGTTATACAGCTTGGAGTCGACCCGCAGGGGGAGTCCGACCGCAAAAATTATATCGAGATCGGCGGTCTGCGCCGCGATGTCGAGCAACGCGCGCTCAGCGGAATCAATCAGCGTATCCTGCAAAAACAGATCGCCGCAGGTGTAGCCTGTGATACAAAGCTCGGGCAGGCAGAGTAGCCCCACGCCGCCTGCCGCCGCCTGCTTCACGCAGTCGATCACCGCATTTTTATTAAACTCGCAGTCCGCCACCCGAATCTTCGGGGTCGCCGCCGCCGCTTTTATAAAACCGTCTTTCATAGACCAAAAGCCGCCTTTCTCGGTTGATTACACATTATAAGTATTATTTTACCCCATTTTGCGGGCAAATGCAACTTTTTTCTGAATCTGCGCAAAAGATAAAATCCCCGCGGGATTCATACCCCGCGAGGACTATAAAGACTGTCATCGAGCGTCAAAGCGCGATCCCGATCAAATCGGTCAGCACGCCTGCCGCCGCGCCGATCAAAAACACCGCCAGAAGAATGAAAAAATTATGCTTCATCGGGCGGTTGGTGCGGAATAATACCAGCAGACCGACGCCGCCGGAGCAAATCAATCCGCCCAGACACGAGCCGAACGAGATCGCGCCCGAAAGATACAGCTCGCTGAGCGCCACCGACGCGGCGCAGTTCGGTATCAGACCGACCAGCGAGGCGATAACGGGAGCGAAAAGCGAATCTTTGAGCATAATGCGCCCGAGCGCCTCCTCGCCGAGGAAAAACAGCGCGATGTTCAGCACGAGGGTCACGATCAGCAAAAAAACGGTTATCCGCACCGTGTGGCGCAGTGCCGAGCGGAAGATGCCGCCCTCGCAGCAGCAGTGCTCGCTCTCGCACAGATCGTGAATTTTTTCGGATTCGCCGCCCATTTTTCTTCTGGTAAAGAGATCGGCAAGGTATCCGGCGATCACAGCGATGACTATTTTCACCGCAATGATGCTCAGCCCGTCTTTGAGAGCGCCCGGATGGCTGAGCATGATCGGCAGCATCTCATCGGAGGTGGAGATCAAAACCGCGATCACCGTTCCGACCGATACGACCCGCGTAGCATAAAATTCCGCCGTCATAGCGGAAAAACCGCACTGGGGGACCGCGCCGAGCGCCGCGCCGATCAGCGGGCCGAAGCGCCCCGCTTTTTTGACAGCCGAAAGGCTTTTTTGGCTGAGCTTGTGTTCGATAAATTCCAAAAGCAAAAACGCGGCAAACAAAAACGGCAGTGTTTTCAGCGTGTCGAGCAATGCGTCGATAATGGCGTCAATCATTGTTTTTCCTCACTTTTCAGACATTCGCGGCATACGCCGTAGATCGCGGTACGGGTCATATCGACCACAAATCCATGATGAAGGCGAAAATGCTCGCCTAAGGCTTCCATTTCACTGCACTGCACATGAAACAGCCTGCCGCACCGCTCACAGACGGTGTGGAGATGGCTCGCGCACTGCGCGCCCGCTGCCTGATAGCAGCAACCGCCGCCCCCTGCGGTGAATTTCAGCAGCTCGCCGCTTTGGCAAAGCGCCTCGAGATGGCGGTAAACCGTTGTCCGTCCGACATTTTTGCCGCGCTCGGTCAGCAGCAGATGAACCTCGTCGGCGGTCATATGCCGCCCCTTGTTTTCGTTTAAGCAGCGGATGATCTCATCCCGCTGGCGGGTGTTGTATTTAGGCATCGGCGCACCTCCGACAATAAAATGAATTTGAAATCCAATTTCATATTTTAGCATAATCCGCTGTATATGTCAAGCGCCGCGCCCGCTTTTACCAACAAAAAATCCCGCGAAAAGCGGGATTTTCATAAAGTGGATTCATGATTTTGCGCCGGCAGTTTCTTTTTCGCCGTCGGTCAGCTCTTTCAGCCTTTTTTTAATATCTACGCCCTTATACAGCTTTTTCACGCGCACCTCTAAGATAAACTTGCGCTTGCATTTTCGGCAGCGCAGGCGGGTGTTGATCGCATTAAAGCGCGGTGCGGGCGCACTGAGACGATCCATTTTGACGCGGCAGTTCGGGCATTTCGCCGAAAAAGTGCGCCGCCCGATTAACTCGTCCTTCGGGTCGGTGATGTAATACGGCTTATATGCCATGCGTTTGAAATATTCGTCGCTTGAGGAATTCTCGATATAGCCCTTCAGCACCGATTTGTCGAAAGTTCGGCGGAACAGCTCGGCGCACACTCTGGAATCGTCGCAGGCGTGGTGGAACCGAAAACTCTCCGTATCCAGCCCCAGAGCCTCCGCCGCCGACTTCAGCGAAATCTGATTGTTGTCGTTTTTATGCAGATCGCGGGTGACAAACTTTTGCATATCGAAATACCGCTTGATATACGGAATCGTCGCGGTGTTCATCACGGCGGAATAATTCTCGACCAGCACAAACAGATCGGTGTTGCTCCACGAAGCAAAAATGCCCTCGCCGCACCAATCGGCAAACTCCTGCGCCGCCTCGCCGAAAGCGGGGGAGCTTTTCAGCTCCTGCTCGGTGATGCTTGTCAGCGTCTTTACATATTTATTGAGATGCGTTGTCAGCGTCGGCTTCACGGTTCTGGAAAAGCTGCCGATCTCGCAAAGCGATTCATCCAGCTTGACAGCGCCGATCTCGATGATCTCGTTGATCGACTTGTCCGAGCCGCGCATTTTGCCGCTGTTGAACTCCAAATCGAAAATAATATAATTCACAATAGCACTCCGTCATTTTTGACTGATGCTTCTAAGTATAGCTCAAATCGGCGTGTATTGCAACGGGTTTTGCTGATTTTATTAAAATATTTGCCGAAATTTAAAAAAACACTTGCAATCAGCGGGGAAATGTGATAATATAGTCATGTTGTAAATTTACCGGTCCGCTGTTGCGGATGATCTGACAATTATCTTTTACGGAAAGGATTGAAATAAATGAAGCAGGGCATTCATCCCGAATATGACACTTGCATCGTTAAGTGTGCTTGCGGCAATGAGTTTGAAACCAAATCCACGAAAAAGGAAATGAGAGTTGACATTTGCTCAAAATGCCATCCGTTCTTCACCGGCAAGCAGAAGCTGGTTGACTCGGGCGGACGTGTAGATCGTTTCAACAAGCGTTTCAATGCTGCAAAATAATTGCTTGTATCTTTGGCAATTTGACCGCAATCGTCTATCTAACCGACGGTTGCGGTTTTAGCGTTATACGGTCGCGGAGCCGGTGTGCTCACAGCGCCGCGATCGGGAGGGGAGCGGCCAATGCCGGAGCTGAGAGAATACTATACCGTGGGGAAAAGCGGAGTCGGCGAACTGACCGAGAAAAAGTCGCGGTTTATCGGCTATGCCGCGCCTGTGAGCGACGAAGAGGCGGCGCTTGCGTTCATTCACGAGATCAAGCGCAAGCACAACGATGCGCGGCATAACTGCTTTGCGTACCGTCTGAAAAGCGGGGTCTGCCGCTATTCGGACGACGGCGAGCCGCAGGGAACGGCGGGTCAGCCGATCTTGGAGGTGCTCTCCCGCGGGGAGATCACCGACTGCGCGGTGGTAGTGACGCGCTATTTCGGGGGCGTTCTGCTCGGAACGGGCGGGCTGTCGAGAGCGTATTCGGCGGCGGCAAAGCTGGCGCTGGAATCCGCTGAAACGGTTCATATGCGCCGCATGATGAGATGCACGGCGCAGTTTGATTATGCGCTGTACGGCAGCATACAGACGATGCTGGCGCGCCACGACGCGGTCATCGATGCATCCGATTTTGCCGACACCGTCACGCTCGGGCTGCTTGTCGATGAGGAGCAGCTGGCGGCGGTTTCGGCGGGAATCACCGAGCTGTCTGCAGGGCGAGCTGTGATGACGACAGTCGGATATGAATTTGTGAAAAAAACGGCGCAAAAATAAAGGGATTTACTTGATTTTGTCGAATAATTTAAGTAAAGGGATGTGATGATAAGTGCCGACGGAGCGTTTGACAGTTCGTGAGATCACCGAGCAAACGGAGCGGGTGACTTTAAGTGAGCACGCCTGTTTCTCAGCGGAGAGCGCGGGGCGGCTTATTTTTGAGGAAAAATGCCCGCTTCGCACTGAGTTTCAGCGTGACCGCGACCGCATCATCCATTCATCCTTCTTTCGGCGGCTGAAGCACAAAACGCAGGTGTTTATCTCTCCCGAGGGCGATCATTACAGGACCCGCCTGACCCACACGCTGGAGGTTTCGCAGATCGCCCGCACCATTGCCCGCGCGTTGCGGCTGAACGAGGATCTGACCGAGGCGATCGCACTGGGGCACGATCTCGGGCATACGCCGTTCGGCCATGCGGGCGAGCGCGCGCTCAATTCGGTTTTAGAGGGCGGTTTTCGCCATTATGAGCAGAGCCTGCGCGTGGTGGACAAGCTCGAAAAGCAGGGGCGGGGGCTGAATCTTACCCGCGAGGTGCGAAACGGCATTTTGTGCCACACGAACCTGACAGCCGATACGCTCGAGGGCAGGGTCGTTCGCTTTTCCGACCGCATTGCCTATATGAATCACGATATCGACGATTCCGTGAAGGCGGGCATCATTTGCGAGGGCGATATTCCAGCGAATCTGCGAGCCGTTCTCGGCAGCTCCAAGTCTGAGCGCATCAATACGATGGTCGGCGCGGTGATTGAGGCGTCGGGGAGCGACATTTTAATGGCTGAACCGTGTAAATCCGCGTTTGACGAGCTGCATAAGTTTCTGTTTGCCTCTGTATACACCAATCCCGACGCTAAGGGCGAGGAGAAGAAGGCATATGATCTGGTGATCACGCTGTTTGAGTATTATGCGGCGCATACGGACTCCCTGCCGCCCGAATACCGTAAGATCGCCGAGCTTGAGGGCGCGGCGCGGGCGGCGGCAGATTATGTTGCCGGGATGTCGGATCATTATGCACTGCGTGCGTTTGAGGAGTTGTTCATTCCGAAATCGTGGATGGTGCTGTAATTTATAGAATTTGAATTTTTGCCGCAGGAGGTGACGAAACATGAGGCTGAGCGAAGAATTTTTGTCGGAAATTCGTTTCCGCAACCCGATTGAGGATGTAATTTCGGGTTATGTGGAGCTGAAAACGGCGGGCAATACGATGAAAGGGCTTTGCCCGTTTCATAATGAGAAGACCGCGTCCTTTACCGTGTATCCCAACACCGCGTCGTATTATTGCTTCGGCTGCCAGAACGGCGGCGACGTCATCACCTTTGTGCGGCAGATCGAGAATCTGGATTATATGGAGTCGGTCCGTCTGCTTGCCGACAGGGCGGGGCTGACTATGCCCGAGAGCGGCTACGACGATTCCGCCGAGAAGCTGCGGCGGCGTGTTTTGCAGATCAACCGCGAAACGGCGAAATTTTATCATAAATGCCTGATTGATAAAAATATCGGCGCGCGCGGGTTCGCTTATTTCAAGCAGCGCGGCTTGTCGGACAAAACGATCGTCAGCTTCGGGCTCGGCTATGCGCCCGACAGCGGATTTGCGCTTTGTAACCATTTGAGGGCGCTCGGGTACTCAGATAATGAGATGATTATTGCCAATGTCGCGGGCAGGTCGAAAAGAGGGAATGTTTACGACCGCTTTCGCGGCAAGATGATGTTCCCGCTGATTGATCTGCGGGGGAATGTGATTGCGTTCGGCGGTCGAAAATTCCCCGGCGACGAGGGCGGGAAGTATATCAATACCTCCGATACCCCCGTTTATAAAAAAAGCCGCAATTTGTATGCGCTGAATTTCGCCAAAAACTCCAAATCCGACTCGCTGATTCTCTGCGAGGGGTATATGGATGTGATCGCTTTGCATCAGGCGGGGTTCACCAATGCCGTCGCCGCGCTCGGGACCTCGTTTACCGAGGAGATGGCGTCGCTGCTGGCGCGCTATGCGAAGGAAGTCGTCGTAACGATGGACTCCGACGCGGCAGGGCAGCGGGGTGCGCGCCGCGCGATCGGAATTTTGAATAAAACCGGTATTCGCGTGCGCGTTTTGATGATCGAGGGCGGAAAAGACCCCGACGAATACATCAAGGCCTACGGCGCAGAGCGGTTTCGATTGTTGCTCGAGGGCGCGAAGAACGATATTGAGTTTCGTCTGTTCAGCGCGCGGGGGAAATACGACGTCGAGTCGGACGACGGCAAGCTCCGCTATATCGAAGAGGCGGTCGAGATCCTCTCGGAGGTGAGCGGCGATATTGCCGTTAATCTCTATGCGGGCAGGGTGTCCGAGGAAACAGGCGTTTCTAAAGCTGTCATCCTCACGCAGATCGAAAAGCGCAAAAAGCGCAACTATGAAAAAAACAGAAAAGCGCAGTTTCGCGAGCTGATCGCGCCGTCGCGGCAGGCGGGCGATCCCAATCCCGAAAAGCACCGTCATCGCCGCGCATCTGCCGCGGAGGACATGATCCTTTCGGTGATGATGAATGATCCCTCGCTTTGCGATAAGGCGCTGCGCGAGCTGACGGCGGACGATTTTGTCACCTCATTCGGCAAAAAAGTGTTTGAATCGGTCAAAGAAATTGCAGACGACGGCAAGGAGTTCAGCCTGATTGCCGTCAGCGGCGATTTTTCGCCCGATGAAATGGGAAGAATATCTCAGGTGTATAACACCGTGATCGGCGGCGGAGAGGACGCGCTCCTTGGCTGTATCAAGGCGCTGAAAGAGGAAAAGAGCTCGATCGGCACAGTGAACACCGCCGAAATGACGAATGAAGAGTTCAGCAGTATTTTCCGCGAGATCGGGAAAGATAAAAAGAGCTGAACGCGTTTTAGTACTCGCTCGCACGGTGTCTGACCCGTATTCAAATTTGATTTTCGTTTGAAAGGAAATATAATAAAATGGCAGAGAAAAAAACAGAGCTTAACAACATAGAGGATGTCAACGAAAAGAACGGCTATGAGCCGGATATGGACGAGGCAGAGGACGATTTTGACGATTTTGCCGATATTCCCGATCAGTTTGACGAGAATATGAAGGAAGTTCCGCTGCTCGACATCGACGATTTCGACATCGAACCCGACGAGAGTGATCTTGCTGAGATCGAGGCGGAGAAATTTGACGATGATATTCTGCTGGACGATATTTCGATCAACGATCCTGTCAAAATGTATCTTAAAGAGATCGGTCGTGTGCCGCTGTTGTCGGGCGATGAGGAGATCCGCATTGCCGAGCGCATTTTGCAGGGCGATCAAAAGGCGAAAGAGCGTCTGACCGAGGCAAACCTCAGGCTGGTGGTCAGCATTGCCAAGCGCTATGTCGGCAGGGGAATGCATTTTCTCGATCTGATTCAGGAGGGTAATGTCGGTCTGATCAAAGCGGTCGAAAAGTTCGATCACACCAAGGGCTTCAAATTTTCCACTTATGCTACCTGGTGGATTCGTCAGGCGATCACCCGCGCGATCGCCGATCAGGCGCGCACCATCCGCATCCCCGTGCATATGGTTGAAACCATTAATAAGCTGAAAAAGGTGCAAAGTCAGCTGCTGCATGAGAACGGCAAGGAGGCAAGCGAGGAAGAGATCGCCGAAGCGATGAATCTGCCTGTTTCACGCGTCCGCGAGATCATGCGGGTCGCGCAGGAGCCCGTTTCGATGGAAACGCCGATCGGTCCCGAGGA
Source organism: Acutalibacteraceae bacterium (assembly GCA_051881675.1). Taxonomy (GTDB): domain Bacteria; phylum Bacillota; class Clostridia; order Oscillospirales; family Acutalibacteraceae; genus CAKRRH01. The sequence continues at coordinate 723 of JBJEQI010000123.1, read as the reverse complement.
GGATTCGCGGCTGATGGACTTTATCCGTGACGATGACGCACCTGCGCCCGAAGAAGCCGCGATGAAAACGATCATCAATGAGGACATCGACTCGGTACTCAAAACGCTGACCAAGCGCGAGGAGGACGTCATTCGTCTGCGTTTCGGTCTTCTTGACGGCAGATGCCATACTCTCGAAGAGGTGGGGCTGGAGTTTCATGTAACCCGCGAGCGTATTCGCCAGATCGAGGCGAAAGCGCTCCGCAAGCTCCGTCATCCCGTTCGCAGTAATAAGTTTAAGGATAGGTTATAATCATGCACATCAGTCTGGAAGCCGATTATGCCGTCAGAATCGTGCAGTGCCTTGCTAACGACGGCGGGCGGCTCGGCGCGCGTGCGATCGCAGAGAAAACGGGCGTAACCGAGCGGTTTACCCTGAAAATTCTGCATAAGCTGGTCGGCTCCGATATTGTCCGCTCGTTCAAGGGCGTCGGCGGGGGGTATGAGCTGTCCCGCGCGCCGCAGGAGATCAATCTGCGGCAGGTCATCGAGGTGATCGAGGGTCCGATCGTGATCAGCCGCTGCGGAAGCGATCAGAGCTGCCGCGAGGATTGCCTGTGCTACTTTCATCATATTTTCGACGCGGCGGCGGCGGAGCTGGCGAGCCGCTTTGAAAAGGTGGATTTTACCCCGAAGCACTGCAATTTGGGCAAAAAGCGGTGAGCCGCTGCCAGCCGGTCGGTT
>JBJEQI010000122.1:6493-10881 GCA_051881675.1 Acutalibacteraceae bacterium | reverse complement strand
CGATACTCGATCGGCGGCGGTGATCGCCGAAACGATTGACGTCGCGCCCGCCAAAGTGGTCGTCAACGCGCTCGTCAAGTGATCATCATGCCGCCGCTATGCTCCCCGACCCCTTTTTTAAGCGCCCTTTCCGAGCGGCGGGCGGCGGGATTTTGTCGATTATCCGAGCATTATGGGTAAATTCGTCAGCGTAAATAGGCGTTTTGTCACACTTGGTGCATATATTTCACAAAACTTTATTTTATATGACCAACTAATTGGATAGTATGACTATTGAAAAATTGCCCAAAAAAGTGTATAATTTTTGTGAAATATATGCAATTTTGCTGCCCGTTTGCAGCGTGTTCCCGATGTTTCCCGCGCTCGCACAGGCGAGTGCAAATCACACACGATTGGATCTGCGCGCAACTATGAAAAAGAACTACACAATCCTTTGGCTCTTCCTCATCCTCATCTTATCGGTTTTACTGCTCATCGGCGCTTGCTGGCTTTATCCCGACGCGCTGAACGATCTGCTTGAAGAGGTGCACGGGCACGCTGCAATGTTTATCCCCTTTACCCGCTGACGCGCGCAATTTGCGCCGACGGTCATACGCATCATACGGACGAGAGAAGCCGACCTGAATACGGCGCCGAATCCTGTCCGTGTAAATTCGCCGAATTTTATCCACAAAAAAACACGCCCCCGCCGCGCGGCAGAGGTGTGTTTTTTTCATGCTTACTTTGAAAGAAAATCGTTGATCTTCTGAACCAGCTCGTCCGCGTCTACGCCGTGAACCGCGCACGCGTCGCCGATCGACTCACCTCTCGCCGAGGGGCAGCCGAGGCAATGCATACCCATCTCCAGAAAAAAGGGCGCGGTATCGGCATTGAAATCCAGAATATCTCCGATAATGGTATTCTTTGTGACAGTCATGATTCTATACTCCTTTATAATAATTTCTATATTCTTACAACTGCCTGTCGGTACTCCTCCCCGCAGGGACGAGCCTCCTCCAACAGCAGATTATAAAAATCTGTATAAGCGCCGCTCTCCTCAAACTGCCGCGCCGCTGCCTCCCCGCACCGTTTCGCGTCGGCGTAGGATGCAACAACGGGCAGACTGCCGCGCTCCCCGATCGTGCGCAACAGCTCTCCGCCGCGCGGCGAAAACCCGAGAACATGAAGATACTGCGGCGCAGTCGGCTCAAAAATTCCCAGCGCCGCGCAATAGACCAGACGGCGGATGCGCGCGTGGGTATAACGCTTGGTTTTGACAAGCGCATACAGCTCGCTTAAACTTCCCGCCTTTTGCACCGCGCTGTAAAGCCGATTGTGCAGTCCCTCGGACACATCGGCAAGCCGCGCAAAATCCTCGGCGCTCATTCCCCGCAAGCGGGAAAGCACCGCGACGTCGGCAGTTTTCTCACTAATATGATTCGCCCGCGCCTCATCAGTCAGCATTTCGGCAATATTCCGCGGCAAAAACGGCGCAAAATTCTCCCCCGCGGCGATCATCGATCGAATGTGCGACGCACTGGTAATGCCGCCGTGCGCCGCCTTCCCGCCGTGATCCGCTCCCCTGCGCGCTACGGCGATCGGCGTAATCGCGCGGTCGTTCCCGAGCGCGCGAAGCGCGCCGAGATAGCCGAGCGCTAATATATCGTTCGGGCTTTGCAAGACATCGTCAAATTCACCGCCAAAGCGGTCGCTTGCCGCCGCCTGCCGCGCCGCGGCAAAGGTCATTCCGCGGCGAAGATACGGCGCGATCTCTTCCTCCGCAAGCGACGAAACGGCGCTCTCCGCCCGCCGAAGCCGCGCGATATCGCCGCACTCCGAGCCGAATGCCATATGCGTCGCCGCGCCGCATTCTGCCAGCGCCCTCACCCCGCCGAGGGTAAACCCCTCCGCCGAGGACAGCGCCGCCGCCGCGGGCAGCTCGATCACCAGATCGACCCCGCAAAGCAGCGCCGCGCGGGCGCGGACAAACTTATCAAAGCAGGCGGGCGCGCCGCGCTGAACAAAATTCCCGCTCATGACGGCGATCACCGCAGTATCCGCGCCGAGCATACGGCGCACCTCGCCGATCAGATAGGCATGTCCGCTGTGAAACGGGTCAAATTCGGCGACAATACCGCAGACGTTCATAAAAAATCCTCCGCAGGACTCTTAGTTTACAACCCTATTTTATACTATTTTGCCCGAAGAGTCAACATTGATTAAAAAAATCGTTTTTAATCATAGACAAACCGCTGATTTTGTGATATAATTATCAATGTTTGCATATGTTCATATTTTTTGCGAAAAAAGCAGGTTCATCCTGCGCTTCGCAAATTCATATCCGCTCGGCACAGCCGAAATCATACCGCGAAAACGGAGGAATGTAAAATGGGAATGACTATTGCGGAAAAAATCATCAAGTCGCACATCGTCGAGGGCGAAATGATCAAAGGCGAGGACATCGGCCTTCGCATCGACCAGACGCTCACGCAGGACGCTACCGGCACAATGGCTTATCTCGAATTTGAGGCTATGGGCGTGCCGCGGGTCAAAACCGAGCGCTCGGTTGCCTATATCGACCATAACACGCTGCAAACCGGCTTTGAAAACGCCGACGACCACCGCTTCATCGGCTCGGTCGCCAAAAAGCACGGCATTTATTTCTCGCGCCCCGGCAACGGCATCTGCCATCAGGTTCATTTGGAGCGGTTCGGAATCCCGGGCAAAACGCTCATCGGCTCCGACAGCCACACCCCCACCTGCGGCGGTATCGGTATGCTCGCGTTCGGCGCGGGCGGGCTGGATGTCGCAGTCGCCATGGGCGGCGGCGCTTATCACATCACCATGCCGAAAATGGTTCGGGTCAACCTCACCGGCAAGCTGCGCGACTATGTTTCGGCGAAGGATGTCATCTTAGAGGTTTTGAGAATCATGTCGGTCAAGGGCGGCGTCGGCAAGATCGTGGAATACGGCGGCGAGGGTGTTTTGACCCTGTCGGTTCCCGAGCGCGCCACCATTACCAACATGGGCGCGGAGCTGGGCGCTTCTACCTCGGTGTTCCCCTCGGACGAGATCACGCGGCAGTTTATGGCTGCTCAGGGCCGCGAGGCGGATTTTGTCGAGATCAAAGCGGACGACGACGCGGTTTATGACGAAGTCATCGACATTGACCTCTCGAAGCTTTCCCCGCTTGCGGCGATGCCGCATATGCCCGATAATGTAAAATCGGTTAATGAAATCGGAAAAATCAAGGTCGATCAGGTGCTGATCGGTTCCTGCACCAACTCTTCCCTGCGCGATATGCTGCGCGTTGCCGCCATGCTCAAGGGCAAAACCGTCAATCCCGATGTTTCGGTCGGCGTTGCCCCCGGCTCAAAGCAGGTGTTCAATATGCTCGCCGAGTGCGGCGCTCTGGCGGATTTGATCGCCGCAGGCGTGCGCGTGCTCGAGTGTGCGTGCGGCCCCTGCATCGGCATGGGTCAGTCGCCCAACTCGGGCGGAATCTCGCTGCGCACTTTCAACCGCAATTTTGAGGGCCGCTCGGGCACTGCCGACGGGCAGATCTATCTCGTCAGCCCCGAAACCGCCGCGGCGAGCGCGCTGACAGGCTATCTCACCGATCCCACCGAGCTGGGAACGGCGCCCGAAATCCATATGCCCGACAAGTTCCTGATCAACGACAATATGATCGTTCCTCCCGTCGACGAAAAGGATATGGATTCGGTCGAGATTCTTCGCGGTCCGAATATCAAGCCTTTCCCCGTCACCACCGAAATGCCCGACTCGATCGCGGCAAAGGCGGTTCTGAAAGTCGGCGACAATATCACCACCGACCATATCATGCCCGCGGGCGCCAAGATTCTGCCCTACCGCTCCAATATTCCGCATCTGTCGCAGTTCTGCTTCAGGCAGTGCGATGAGAACTTTGCCGAGCACTGCAAGCAGGCGGGCAGCTCGGTCATCGTCGGCGGCGCAAACTACGGTCAAGGCTCCTCGCGCGAGCACGCGGCGCTGGTTCCGCTCTACCTCGGCGTTAAGGCGGTCGTTACCAAATCGTTCGCGCGTATTCATGTCGCCAACCTGATCAACGCGGGCATCATCCCGCTCGTCTTCAAAAACGAGGCGGATTACGATAAGATCGCCGAGGGCGACGAGCTGGTGCTCGGCGGTATCCGCGAGGCGCTGATCCGCGGCGATGAAGAGTTCGAGCTTGAAAACAAGACTGCGGGCGTGAAGATTCCCGTCGCTCTTGACTTCTCAAAGCGTCAGCGCGATATGCTGATCGCGGGCGGTCTGCTCAACTATACCAAGCAAAACGCATAAATACCCGTTCGGCGCGCGGCGCCGCTGCGGCACCTCGGCGAAATATTCGCCCGCCGCTTGCCCGCCGCGCGCCGTCTTTTATTTTT
>JBJEQI010000122.1:0-6393 GCA_051881675.1 Acutalibacteraceae bacterium | reverse complement strand
ATAATTTATCCGACAGGAGGGATAAGCAGTGCCGAAATCAAATCCGTCAAGCTCCGTTATCAAACGGCTTCCGCGCTATTACCGCTTTTTGTGCGGCCTCGCCGATCTCGGCGTCGAGCGCATATCCTCGGGCGAGCTTGCCGCAAAAATGGGGCTGACCGCCTCGCAGATACGGCAGGATCTCAACTGCTTCGGCGGCTTCGGTCAGCAGGGTTACGGCTATAATGTCGGGATGCTGCGCGACGAAATCGCGGCAATACTGGGTCTGGATTCCTCGTTTAAGGCGATCATCGTCGGCATGGGCAACCTCGGCCGCGCGATCTCGCTGCAAATGCCCTTTCGGCAGGACGGCTTCGACCTGATCGGCGTTTTTGACAAAAAAGAGTCGATAACGGGTCAGGTGATCAACGGTCTTCCCGTGCGCAATGTTTCGGATTTAGATGAATTTTGCAGGGAAAACAAGCCCGACGTCGCGATTTTGTGTCTGCCGTCCGCCGCCGTTCCCGAGATTGCCGATCAGCTGGTGAAGCTCGGCGTGAAAGGCTTTTGGAATTTCAGTCACTATGATCTGTCGATCAAATATCCGTCGCTCGCAGTCGAAAACGTCCACCTGCGCGACAGCCTGATGACTTTCTGCTATAAGGTCAAGCAGATCGGCGAATAAGCGCCGCTCCTTGATGTCCACCGCTGTAATTCAGTCGTTCGCTGTTCGAGAAATCATTCTCCGCGCGGCGGGCGGCCGTTTGTTAATATATTATTAAAAAATGCGACATAATTCGGCAACAAATTGTTATGTTCATATAGTATAATAATGGCAGACGCAGGTATTTCTGCGCTCGGTCCGCCTTGCCGCTTACGCGCCATCCGCGTGAATGATTTGCGGCAGACGGTCATACACTATTTATAAAATCAAAAAGGAGACGCACTGCGCCGCATCGCACAGTGCAACGAAAGCAATGAAACGTTGGCTATCCATATTTTTGCGCGTGATCGTATCGGTTCTCGCGCTGTTTGTGATGTTTTGGTTTCTGCTCCCCCCGCTTAACCCGAGAAGCCCTGAATTCTGGAGCTTTTTGGCGTATTCGATCATTGTCTGCGTGATCATCAATGCCTTTTCGCAGATTTTGTCCTTCATCCGCGGCGTTAAAAACAATAAAACAGGCGTCGAGGGCGTAAAATCGGGAATTAAGGGCTTTTCCAAGCCGATCATCGGCGCGGTGATCGCGATCGCCGCCATCGCCGTGTTCGGTCTGATCGCTTCTGCGGTCGGCGCGCAGGTGTTCAACGCCAAAAATTACAACAATCTGCTGACCCTCACCGACGGCGACTTTGTTCGGGATGTTTCCGAAATATCCCAGTCGCAGATTCCGCTGGTCGACCGCGATACGGCTTCGCGACTCGGCAAGCGCAAGCTCGGCGAGATGAGCGATCTGGTATCGCAGTTCGAGATCTCCGAGGACTATACCCAGATTAATTATAAAGACAAGCCGACCCGCGTAACGCCGCTGGAATACGGCGATATTATCAAATGGTTCAACAATCGCGCGAACGGCCTGCCCGCCTATATCAGCGTGGATATGACCACGCAGGAAACCGCGCTGATCCGTCTGGAAGAGGGCATGAAATATTCCGAAAGCGAGCTGTTTTGGCGGAATATTCACCGCTATCTGCGGTTCAAATATCCGACCGCCATTTTCGACGAGGTATCGTTTGAGGTGGATGAAAGCGGCACGCCCTATTGGGTCGCCTCGACGGTTTCCTATAAAATCGGGCTGTGGAGCGGCCGCGACATCGGCGGCGCGGTGCTGGTCAACGCCGTAACGGGCGAATCGCAGTATTACGATCTCGAAAAGATCCCGACATGGGTCGATCAGGTTTTCGGCGCGAATCTGATCATGGAACAGCTCGAATATAACGGAAAATACCGTTCCGGATTCATCAATTCCGTCTTCGGTCAAAAGGGCGTTATCCAGCCGACCGACGGCTATAACTATCTGGCGATCGACGACGACGTCTGGCTCTATACGGGCATGACCTCGATCGCGTCGGATGAGTCGAATGTCGGCTTTGTCCTGATCAATCTCCGCACCAAAGAAGCCAAGTTTTACAGCGTTCCGGGCGCGGAGGAAATGTCGGCAATGGCGTCGGCGGAGGGTCAGGTGCAGAACCTGAAATATGTTTCCACCTTCCCGCTGCTGCTCAATATTTCCAACCGACCGACCTATTTCATGTCGCTGAAGGACGACGCGGGACTGGTTAAGATGTACGCGTTTGTCGATGTTCAGCAGTATCAGATCGTCGGAACGGGCGTTTCGGTCGACGCGGCGCGCGAGAATTATATCACCAAGCTGTCGGGCGAGAATATCAAGGTGGAGGACTCGCTTGAAAACGTCCGCGAAATCAGCGGAAAGATCGCCGCGATCAACACGGCCGTCGTCGGCGGAAATACCAAGTATTTCATCCTGCTGGAAAACGATGAGCAGGTCTATACGATCGACATCACAAAATCCGACCGCCTGCCATTCGCCAAAATCGGCGACACGATTCATTTCACCGCTTCGGAAAAAGCGGGAAAAACCGAAATCTCCGACGTTAAGCTCGGCTGAAACGAACGGCTGTAAACGTCAAATGACGGGGGTTTACCGCAGACAAGGAAAAAATCGAGGTGCAGTTGATCAACTGCACCTCGATTTTCACTATATATTCGCTTTTTGAAAACTGACACCGTTTTCGCCCGCTATGATCTTGCCGCCGCCGATCACGCAGTCGCCGTCATAAAATACGACCGACTGCCCCGGCGTCACCGCCCGAACAGCGCTGTCAAACACGACCCGCACAAAATCCCCCTCGGCGTAAACCGTCGCCGCGCTCGCGGGACCGTTGTACCGAATTTTCGCCTCGCACCGAAAGGCGGCGGGCGGCTGATCAAACGCGATCCAGTTCAAATCGGCCGCTAAAAGCTCCGTGCTTTGCGTATCGGCGTCGTCGCCGAGCGTGACCGTGTTCGTTTCGGGGTCGATTTTGGTCACAAACATCGGCTTGCCGAACGCCGTGCCCAGCCCCTTGCGCTGACCGATCGTATAATGATAGATGCCGCGGTGCCGACCGATCACGTTGCCGTTTACATCCACAAAATCGCCCGGAATATCCGCATATCCGCGAGTGCGGATAAACGCCGCATAGTCATTGTCTTTGACAAAGCATATCTCCTGCGAATCGGGCTTGTCAAACACAGGGATGCCGCGCTGCTCCGAATACGCGCGAATCTGCGGCTTTTCCATGTCGCCGACGGGCAGCAACAGGTGCGACAGCGCCTTCTGCGTCAGATTATACAGCGCATAGGTCTGGTCCTTCGCCGCCGTGACCGAGCGAAGAAGCCGATACCGCCCGTTTGCATCACGGGATATTCTGCCGTAGTGCCCGGTGGCGATATAGTCGAAGTCCAGCGCCAACGCGCGGTTAAGAAACGCCTCGAACTTCACCGTGCGGTTACACTCGACGCAGGGATTCGGCGTTCTCCCGCACAGATACTCGCGCACAAACGGGTCGATCACGCTTTTTTCAAAAACATCCTTGAAATTCAAAACATGATATTTGATGCCGAGATGCATAGCGACCCGCCTTGCGTCCTCCACCGCCGAAAGCGAACAGCAGCCCTTTGCAAGCCGCTCTTCTTCATCGGTAATATCGGGCCATATCTGCATCGTCGCGCCCTCTACCTCGTAGCCCTGATCTAATAACAAAGCCGCCGCCGCGGATGAATCTACCCCGCCGCTCATGGCGACAAGCACTCTTTTTTTGCTCAATTTAAAATCCACCTTGAAAATACTATCAAATTGTTAAATAATATGGTATAATAATCGCGTAAGTGATCATTCAGGAGTTTGGCTCCGCCAAACATCCGAAAAAATTACTATATACTGAAATAGTATCACATCGCGGCGCGATTTTCAACAGTTTTTTGCATTGCCCGTGCCTCTCCGCGCGGCACCCCCTGCGGCAATATGCCGCTACCTCGCCGCTTATTTTGTAAAACCGATCGGGAGACGAAATGAAAGAATTTACAATCAATCAAAACGACGCGTCACAGCGGCTGGACAAGTTCATACAAAAATCCGCGCCGTTGCTGCCGAAATCCATGATGTATAAATACATCCGCTTAAAGCGCATCAAGGTCAACGGCAAACGCGCCGAAATCGCCGCGCGGCTGAATGCGGGCGATATTGTCCAAATGTATATCAACGACGAGTTTTTTGCGCAAAAGCCGCACGAATACGAGTTTATGCGCGCCTCCAAAAAGCTCAGTATTCTCTATGAAGACGAAAACATCCTGCTCGCCGACAAGCCCGAGGGGCTGATCGTGCATCCCGACCGCGAGGAATACGGCGACACCCTGATCTTCCGCATTCAGCGCTATCTTTACGAAAAGGGCGAGTATCTGCCCGAGAATGAAAATTCATTTGCCCCCGCGCTGGTCAACCGCATCGACCGCAACACGGGCGGCATCGTGATCGCGGCGAAAAACGCCGAGGCGCTCCGCATTCTCAATCAAAAGCTGAAAGACCGCGAGATCGACAAATTTTATCTTTGTCTTGTTCAGGGAACGCTGAAAAAGAAGCAGGACACCGTGACCGCCTATCTCATCAAGGACGAGGATAAAAATAAGGTGCGGGTGTTTTCCGATCCCACCCCCGCCGCCAAGCAGATCAAAACACAGTACCGCGTGCTCGGGGAAAAGGGCGGGCAGTCGCTGGTCGAGGTCAAGCTGCTCACCGGGCGCACCCACCAGATTCGGGCGACCTTCGCCTATCTCGGTCACCCGCTCGTCGGCGACGGAAAATACGGCAAAAACGCGGCGGATAAGAAAAAGGGCTTTGTGCATCAGGCGCTGTATTCCTATAAGCTGCGCTTCTCTTTCACCACTGAATCGGGCGCGCTCGGCTATCTTTCGGGGCGTGAATTCACCGTTCCTGCGGTATGGTTTGCCGAGCAGTTTCAAAATTCCGAAAATAATGCTTGACAAATCGCTTTTTATGCTTTATAATACCAAACGGTCTTCGGACCGATACTTGCAATTATATATGCTCGCATAATGGGCGAGCGTTTCTACCGACTGCCTTACAGCCGACTATAATTGCCGCCCGCGCGGCAGTATAGTCTGTTGTGAGGCTTTTTTGCGCGCAGATTTTCGGGAAAGAAAGACATAATACCCCTTTAGAAAGGACAGATGAAAATGAAAGCAGATATTGTGATTGTCGGAGCGGGACCCGCGGGAATATTCACCGCGCTGGAGCTGCAAAGGCAGGGAGCAAAACAAAAAATCGTGATCGTGGAAAAGGGCGCGGCGATTGAGCGCCGCCGCTGCCCGAAAGCGCAGACGGGCAAATGCGTCAACTGCCGCCCCTGCTGCCATATCACCACGGGATTTTCAGGCGCGGGCGCTTTTTCCGACGGCAAGCTTTCGCTCTCCCACGAGGTCGGCGGCGATCTGCCCGAGCTGATCGGCGCGGACATGGCGCAGAGCCTGATCGACTACACCGACAAAATCTACCTGGAATTCGGCGCGGATACCCATGTGGAGGGCGTGTCGGACTTTGCGGCGACTGCCGAAATCCGCAAGCGCGCAATCCGCGCGGGTCTGAAGCTGGTCGACTGCCCGATTCGCCATCTCGGCACCGAAAAAGCGCAGGAGATTTACCTGAAAATCGAAAAAGCGCTGATCGACGGCGGCGCCGAGATTCTGTTCGGCACCGACTGCTCGGATATTCTCGTGCGCGACGGCGTCTGCCGCGGCATAATCGCCGGTGATGGCAAAAAAGATATTGAAATCGAAGCTGATACCGTTGTTATCGCGGCGGGCAGGCGCGGCGCGGGCTGGCTGGAAAAGCTTTGCAGAAAGCACGGCGTCGCGCGCACCGCGGGAACGGTCGACATCGGGGTGCGCGTCGAGGTGCGCAACGAGATCATGGAAACGGTCAACAATATTTTGTATGAGTCCAAGCTGATCGGCTATCCCAAGCCGTTCGGCGACAAGGTCCGCACCTTTTGCCAGAATCCCGGCGGATTTGTGGCGCAGGAGAATTATGATAATGACCTCGCGGTGGTCAACGGTCATTCCTATAAAGAGAAAAAGTCGCGCAATACCAATCTCGCCCTGCTGTGTTCACATAATTTTGCCGAGCCGTTCGACCGCCCGATCGACTATGCCGTTAAGGTCGGCGAATTGACCAATATGCTCGGCGACGGCCATATCCTCGTGCAGCGGTTCGGCGATATTCTTGACGGCAAGCGCACATGGCAAAACGAGCTGTCGCGCTCGAACATCCGCCCCTCCCTGCCCGACGCGGTTGCGGGCGACATCACATCGGCGATGCCCTACCGCGCCATGATGAA
>JBJEQI010000121.1:0-10928 GCA_051881675.1 Acutalibacteraceae bacterium | reverse complement strand
TCGGCTCAGACCTCCGGAGCGGTCAGCGCCGCCTTTGCCTCGTCAAAAGCCGCCTGCTTTTTCTCGGTGTCGAGCGCACGGCGCGGCACAATGACCATGCGGCTGCCTTTCAGGAAGATCACATAAACCAGATCGTCGCTTTTCACTCCGCGCACGATGTCGCGCTTTACCTCCCAGTTCGCGCCGCTTTGCGGAACCTTGATTCGAAGCTTGTCCGCCAGCGGCACAATGATCGTTTTGTCCACCGCTGTTTTCATGGCGTTGTCGACCGTCTTTTTCTCCTCATATGCGGGGAAGGCGAAAACCACGGCAATAACCGTTGCCGCCGCCGCGATCAGCACATAGCCGACAAAATAGGTCGGATTGCTGATAACGTCGATCAGCGCCTTGACGATGACCGCCGCGCAGATGACCGCCTCAACGATCGAGATCACCTTGCGCTTTTTGAGCTTGCCCGCAATATAAAAGCCTCGTTTGACCTCTTCGCGTTCCAGCGTAAATTCAAGCGCAGTATTGCTGCGGTCGGCGAGCGTATCGGTTTTTTTCAGATTTTCGGGAGTGTTTTCGGGGGAGTTGATACTGTTTTCCATATTCATCTTCCTCTGAGCATAATAGCGTAATGCATTTCCGCTTTGATCGGCAGGATAAAGCCGCCGTTAAATGTCGAGATCCTCGACATACTGCGCATTTTCTTCGATAAATTTGCGCCTGGGGTCGACGTCGTCGCCCATCAGTATCGAGAATACCTCGTCCGCTTTTTCGGCGGATGCCATATCCACGCGCTTCATCTGACGGAACGCGGGGTCCATCGTCGTTTCCCACAGCTGCTCGGGGTCCATCTCACCAAGACCTTTATACCGCTGAATCGTGCAGTTCGACCCAAGCTCGGCGGAATACATATCCCGCTCCGCTTCAGTAAAGGCATAGCGCTTTTGCTTGCCCTTTTTGACCTCGAACAGCGGCGGCATCGCCAGATAGATGTGACCCTGCTCGATCAGTTCGGGCATATAGCGGAAGAAGAAGGTCATCAGCAGCGTTTGGATATGCGCGCCGTCGACGTCGGCATCCGCCATGATAACGATTTTATCGTAACGCAGCTTTGTAATATCAAAATTCTCGCCGATTCCCGTTCCCAGCGCAATGACGACAGGGGTCAGCTTTTCATTGCCGTAGACCTTGTCGATTCTGGCTTTTTCAACGTTCAGCATCTTGCCCCACAGCGGCAAGATCGCCTGAAACTGCGAATCTCTGCCCTTGATCGCCGAGCCGCCCGCCGAATCACCCTCGACGATATACAGCTCGGTGCGGGTCGCGTCGCGCGAGATGCAGTCGTGCAGCTTATCGGGCATACGCATTTTGGTGCCGGTGGATTTGCTGCGCTCCAGCTCTCTTGCTTTCTGCGCCTTTTCGCGCGCCGTCGACGCACTCATGACCTTATTGACGATCAGCTTCGCGACCGAAGGATTATCCTCGAGATAATCGGTAAAAGCGCCGCTCATGGCGTTGCTCACCAGCGTTCCCGCCGCGGTATTGCCGAGCTTGGCTTTGGTCTGGCTTTCAAACTGCGCGTCGGTCAGCTTGACGCTGATAACGGCGATCAGACCCTCCTGACAATCCTCGCCCTTGAAATTGGCGTCGTTGTCTTTGAGCATCTTGAATTTGCGCGCATAGGCGTTGATCGTTCTTGTCAGCGAGGTCTTAAAGGCGGATTCATGCGTTCCGCCGTCGATCGTGTGCATATTATTCGCAAAGCTGATGATGGTGTTATCGTAGCCCGTGTTGTAGAGCAGCGCGATCTCCGCCTGAATATCGTTCGCCGCGGCGGAAACATAGATTACATCGTCAAACAGCCGCTCCGCGCGCTTTTTGCCGAGCAAAAACTCGCAATAGCTCTTAATTCCGCCCTCATAATGCAGAATATCGCTGCGATTATTGCCGTCTTTATCCTTTTCGTGCGGCTCGAGGTTCTCGCGCTTATCGGTGAGGGTGACCTTGATGCCCGCATTGAGAAACGACTGCTCGCGCAGACGGGTGAGCAGAATGTCGTAATCATAATGCGTTGTTTCGGTAAATATTTCGGGGTCCGCCTTAAAGGTGACGGTGGTGCCGCGCTCGGTCGTATCGCCGATGATCTTCAGATCGCAAACAGCTGCTCCCTGCTCGAAACGCTGATAATACACATGAGCGCCGTCGCGCACCTCGACCTCGAGATAGGAGGACAGCGCGTTAACAACCGATGAACCGACGCCGTGCAGGCCGCCCGAAACCTTATATCCACCGCCGCCGAATTTGCCGCCCGCGTGCAGAATAGTGAAAACGACCGTAACGGCAGGCAGACCCGTTTTTTCCTGAATACCGACGGGGATACCGCGGCCGTTGTCGCGCACGCGAATCACGTCGCCGTCGAGAATATCGACCTCAATATGGTCGCAGAATCCCGCGAGCGCCTCGTCGATCGCATTGTCCACGATCTCATAAACGAGATGATGAAGACCGCGCTCGCCGGTGGAGCCGATATACATACCGGGGCGCTTTCTGACCGCTTCCAGTCCCTCGAGCACCTGAATCTGCGACGCGTCATATTCCTGCGTTGCGGCGGTGTTCATCAAATTCTCCGTGTTGTCCAAATACATTCATCCTTTCAAGCTTTCAAGACACTGCTTTTCGCCTTTTGCTTTGCATTTTTGATCTATTCAAAATAATTTTTGACTGATTTTGCCGATCGACCCGTCTTTTCGCACGCGGGCGGTAGGGCGAATTTTTCGGGAGATTCACAGCGCCTTTTCAGGGTAGATACCGTCAGCGCGGTGATATAGACCTTGCGGTGTTCTGCCGTTTCTGCCCCGTCCGCATCGGTTTCACTCTCCTGCCGCGCGCTCTTTTCCGCGCGGGCGGCGCGCCGTTTATTCTCAGCAATAAGCGCCGACTTTGCGCGATTTTTCTCCCCCGCGCGCAAGACAAAGGTTTTCGGAAGATCAAAGCTTGTATAAACCGTGTTTTGGCTTTGCTCAGCCGCATTCAGAAAATCCCTTGTCTTTTTGGAAACCGTGGACGTATCAAGATCGAATATTCCGACGATCTCCCGACTGTTCAATGCGGTGTTTCCGCCGAGATACAGATACATATTTGCTCCTTTTTGCCGCAATTTAGCTGCCGTCCGATTCTATCAGATCTGCACCGCGCGATACCTCTCCGTTTTTCACTGAGAAGCAGACGCCCTTTTGCATAATCTCAATGGCGGCGGGATCACAGCAGGTGATAAACACCTGCCAGCCCTTAATGTGATTGAGTATATAATCCTGTCGGCTGCGGTCCAGCTCGCTCATCACGTCGTCGAGTATGGTGACCGGCTGTTCGCCGATGAATTTTTTAAGTATTTCCGCTTCCGACAGCTTCAGCGCCAAAACCGCCGAGCGCTTTTGCCCCTGCGAGCCGAAAGTTTTAACTGCTTTATCGTTGATAAAAAACTCAATATCATCGCGGTGCGGGCCGACGCCGGTGCTCAGCGTCTGCATATCCTCGCGGCGGGCTTCAAAAAGCAGCTTTGCCAGCCGCTGTTCGGAAACGTCCGCGCTGTCCGCCGGTTCATCCCTTTTGTCCGCGCTGAATTTATAGCTTAGCCGCATTTTCTCGCGGTTGGACGACATATCGCCGTAAATATCGGGAAGAAAGGCCATGATCGACTGAAGATATTTCTGCCGCTGCGAGATAATATACGCGCCGTAGGACGCGATGCGCGCCTCAAACGAATCGAGCATAAAGCTCAGCTCGCTGTGATACTGCACATCTTTCAGCAGCGCGTTTCGCTGCGCGACGGCTCTGGTATAGGACGCGAGCACGCGCCCGTATTTCGGCCGCAAAACCGATATGGCATTATCCAAAAAACGGCGGCGAACGGCGGGACCCTCGGTGATCAGCTGCATTTCGGCGGGGGAAAAGACCACCGCCGCAAAGCTGTCGGACAGCGCCGCCGCCGAAGATAAGCCGACCTCATTTAAATAAACGCTTTTTTTCCTGCCGAGCGCAATCGTTGCACACTGATCGCGCCCTTTTGAGAAAAAGTCCATGGTCAGCTTTGCGCCTTTTTCGGGGTTTTCCTGGTTGATCTGCTCGGCGTCCTTATTGCCGCGAAAACTCTTTTGCCCCGTAAAAAGCCAGACCGCCTCGGTCAGATTGGTCTTTCCGTTGGCATTGTCGCCGAAGATAATGTTGATCTCCTTTTCGGGGGTGAAAACGCCGTCTTTGAGATTGCGGAAATTTTCATATTTAATTGATTTCACAAACATAAAAGTCCCGCTCCAACGCCGTAATACTATGTATATCCCTCATCGGAAGACTGAAAACTTATCAAAGTCCGATGACTGAAAAGGCACGTTCAAACGATCTCAATCTCATCGTCAAAAAGCCGAATTTTATCCCCGCGGCGCACCTTTTTGCCCCTTTGCAGGCAGACTTCGCCGTTCACGGTAACCTCGCCGTTTTGAATAAAGACCTTCGCCTGACCGCCTGTCGCCGCAAGCCCTTTGACCTTCAACAAGCAATCGAGCTTGATAAAATCAGTATTCATCGCGAATTTTTCATATTTCATATTGGTTTATCTTTCACTTTCTTTCAGGCGGATCGGCATAATGAGATAGAGAAACTTATTCCCCGAAACAGGCACGATCCGAATCGCCTGCGTCGGTCCGCCGAACGCGAGCTTGACCGTATCGTCCTTGACAGCTTTGAGCGCGTCGAGCATAAAGCGGTTATTAAAGCCGATTTGCAGCTGCTCACCCTCAATCACGCAGTCCACGCTGTCGCTCGCCTTGCCGAGAGAGGTTTCGCATTTCACAAAAATCGTATTATCCTCAAAAATACAGCGAACGGGGGAGGCAATTCTTTCCACGATCAGCAGCGACATACGGTCGATCGAGTTGATCAGCTCATCCGTTCTGACCTCGACCGTGGTGATACGGTTGTCGGGAATGGAGGAATAATCGAGAAAATCGCCCTCGAGCAGGCGGGAAATAACCAAGAACTTGCCGATATTAAAAGAAACATGGCGCGCGTCGACATTGATCTTCACGCTGCTCTCCTCGCCGATCAGTTTCAGCACTTCGCTGAGCGTTTTTGCAGGAATGATAAACCGCATTTTTTTGCCGTTGTCAATTGTTTCGTTTCGGACGGCGAAACGCGACGAATCAACCGCGACAAGGCGGATATTATTCTCTTCTATTTCAAAAAGGATGCCGGTATGCACCGGTTTATCCTCCGAATTGGACACCGAAAAGATCGTTTCACTAACCATGCTGCGCAGCAGCTCGCCCGATATTTCAATGCTGTCTTTTTCTTCGACAGGCGGTAGCTCGGGATATTCGTTCGCGTCGATCGTCATGATTGAAAAAGCGCAGGCGCCCGAACGGACGGTCATCGTCATATTATCGTCGACCTCGATCGAAACAATATCCGAGTCCGCTTTTTTGATAATATCGCCGAACAGGCGTGCGTTCACGACCACGCACCCCTCGGTCTGAATATCCGCTTCAATCGTCGTTTTAATCGCAATCTCCAGATCGTATCCCGAAAGGATAATTTTATCGGTATCGGTGGCAATCAGTATGCCCTCCAGCGCGGGAAGCGCCGATTTCGATGAAACGGCACGCTGAACATTGATAATTCCTTCGCTGAGTATGTCGGTAGAACACTTAAATTTCATAAAGCATGGCTCCTTTTCATAATTGTATAAAACAAGGGAAGAAAAAACGCAAAAAGAAAAAAATGCGGCGCGAAAAATTTAACTATTATATATTAATTTATAGTAGTAGTAATAAGGGCTGTCGGAAATGTTTAAAACCAAATTTTTTCCTGCTGCCGCAACGGATGAAGATGGAAATTTGTTTGTTTAAAAATTTATGACAGATTGTGCAAAATTGAAGAGAACATTTTTTATAAACAACGCGGTCTATAAAAAATGAAAACTTGTTGATAATATGTCGAAGAATGACGTTTTAAACTTAAACCTGTGCAAAACTATGTAGAAAATGCTTAAAACTGTGTGTTTGCAAGCATTTCTCTCTTGTAGAAAAAATTGGCAGGTATGGGATAACGGTGTCAGCTGTTTTGAAGATTGGAGATCAGATCGCTGATAATATCCTTTTCTTTGGAATTTTTCGCAATCAGCTCTTCGGTTTTTTCACAGCTGTAAATGATGGTCGTATGTTTGCGGTTAAATTCTTCGCCGAGCTTATTGGTGGACATCTGCGTGATCTCCCTGGCAACATAGACCGCCACATGGCGCGCCTTTGCAATTTCCGCGCTGCGCTTATTACCGATGATATCTTCGGGCTGGACGTTATAAGTGCGCGCGACCTCTTCGACAATTCGGCGGACGGTGACAGGCTCGGGCTTATCGTCGTTGCGGATATCTTTAATTGCCATCTGCGCCGAGGCGACGGTAATTTTTTCCTGCATATTGGAAACAGCCTGCAGTTTTTTCACAACGCCCTCGAGCTGACGGATATTACTCTTGACCTGATCGGCAATAAAATAATTGACATTATCGGGAATCTGAATGCCGAGCTGCTCCGCTTTGCGCTTCAGAATAGCGACGCGCGTTTCAAACTCGGGCGGCTGAATATCGGTCAGCAGACCCTGCTCGAATCTGCCGCGCAAGCGGTCGGACAGCGCTTTTATATCCTTCGGCGGACGGTCGGAGGTGATAACGATCTGTTTATTATCCTTTTTCAGCGTTTCAAAGGTATTGAAAAATTCTTCCTCCGATTCGACCTTGCCCGCGATAAACTGAATATCATCGAGCAGTAAAATATCGCTTTCGCGATATTTTTCACGGAATGAATTAATCGTTCCGTGAGAAACGGCGTAAATAAACTCATTTACGAAGGTTTCACAGCTGACGGGGACGATAATCTTTTCGGGGAATTTTTGCTTGATTCTCGCGGCGATCGCATTGAGAAGATGCGTTTTTCCCAGTCCCGACTTGCCGTAAATAAACAGCGGGTTATAGATTTTCGCGGGATTTTCGGCAACGGCGAGCGACGCGGCGTGCGCATAGCGGTTCTGGTTGCCGACGATGAAGGTGTCAAAGGTATATTCGTACCCGCCCTCGCCGCTTTCCGACGGCGTGGAAATAGGCGTGGAATTTTCCTCGCAGTTTATCTGAATATTGACGTCAAAGGAAAAAAGCTGGGTAAACGCGTCTTTGATGGTGGGCAGATAATTTTCATTGATGATCTTTTTTTTGAAGATGTTGGACACATTGAGAACAATATTATTTCCATCCACCGAGATAAGTTTTATATCTTTAAACCAACAGTTAAAAGTAGTTTCGCTGACCTGCGCCTTGCAGTAGTCAAGCACCATATTCTGAACTTCCGAAAGGGAATCCATTTATACAACTCCGTTCTTTTTATATTCTTTATCCGTAATAAAGCATGATTGCCTACATTATTAAAATATATAGTAATTTTATCATAAAATGCGTATTATTTCAAGGTTTTTTATCAGATTAAATGATGAATTGTTCAAAAAGCTGACAACTGAAATTTTATCATTCAAATATATGGTGGTGATATTTCGCGACCATACAAGATAAAGGAAGCAAAAAAATAATATGGCAATTCACAAAAATTTTTGTTGACATAACAACGGTTGTTGAGGTATACTTTATGAGTATCATTATGTTCTGTAATGGTTTAATTTGGGATGTTTTTATGAAAGGACAGGTGATTTGAATGCTCAGAACATATCAGCCGAAGAAACGGCACGCCCAGAGAGTGCACGGTTTCAGAAAGAGAATGTCAACAGCAAACGGACGCAAAGTATTGGCTCGCCGCAGAGCAAAAGGCAGAAAAACTCTGTCTTACTAATTTTTGAGGTCGGCTGACAGTGACTAAACTTATTTCTCTTAAACAGAATAAGGATTTCAGACGTATGTATCATCGCGGAAAAACGGTGGTTTTTCCCGCTTTGGTGGTGTATTATTCCAAAAATCGCCAAAGCACCTGCCGGCTCGGTATTACCGCCGGCAAAAAGATCGGGAACGCCGTTTGCCGCAACCGCGTTAAGCGGATTATCCGCGCGGCGTATTCCGCGGTGATCGACAGCGTCGATACAACCGCGTGTTGTTATGATTTTGTCATTGTCGCCAGAAACAGATGCGCTTTTTTGAAAAGTTCAGACGTCGAGGCGCAGCTTAGCGCCGCCTTAAAAAAAACGGGGCTTATGAAAGATGAGCAAATCAAAAACGATCGTGACTGAATGTATCAAATTAGTAAGAAAGCTGTTTCTTTTGCCGGTCAGGTTTTATCGGCGGTGCATTTCTCCATTTCTACCCGCGCACTGCCGTTTTACGCCGACCTGCTCGCAGTATGCGCTCCAGGCGGTCATGACCCACGGCATTTTTAAGGGAACGTATTTGTCAGTCAGGCGTATTCTCAGATGTAATCCGTTTTGTGAGGGAGGATATGATCCCGTTCCTCCGAAAAAACACTAACAAGTCTGAAAGGAAACCGATTCATTCGGTTTAGTTTGGTTTAATTTAATGAATTCATTGTTTGATATTATCGGCATACCTTTTCAGTATATTCTCGGGTTTTTTAATTCCATTACGGGGAGCTATGCCGCCGCAATTCTGATATTTACCGTTCTCGTGAATGCAGCGATGCTGCCGCTTAATATCAAGCAGCAGAAGAATATGGCAAAGCAGGCGAGGCTTCGCCCGAAGCTGGAAGAGCTGAAGAAAAAATACGGCGATGACCGCGCAAAAATGGCGAACGCGCAGCAGGAGCTTTATGCCAACGAAAACATCAGCCCGACGGGCGGCTGTCTTCCTATGATCATCCGCATGGTTTTGCTGCTCGGCGTTTACCGCGCCGTTTGGAATCAGATCGCGGCAAAGCAGACCGTCAATTTTAATCTGTTCGGTCTGGATCTCAGTGAAACGCCGCATTTTTCGACGAATTTTTCCGAGGATATGAAGCCGATTTGGCTGATCCCGATTCTTTCGTTTGTTGCCGCGCTGCTGTCGATGTTTATTTCGCAGTGGCAGCAGAAGAAAATCAATCCGCAGATGGCGCAGACCGGCGGGATGATGATCGGTATGATGCTGATTATGCCGATTTTCTCGCTGTATATCGCGTTTCAGGTGTCTGCCGCGGTCGGCTATTACTGGATCATTTCAAATGTTGTTAATACCGTGATTCAGCTGATCGTCAATCAGGTGTATTCTTCAAATAAGATTCTTGCTTCGATGGCTGCCGATGAGGCACTGAAGAGGAAAAAATACGAGGCGGGCAGAATCAGTAAATGATTCGTTGCCTTAAATGAATTTGTAAAATTTTCTTTGCTTTGAGGAAGGAAAGATTAAGATGATTATAGAAAAGTTCGGAACGGGTAAAACCGTTGAAGAGGCTAAGGAAAACGCCCTTGTGGAGATGGGCATTTCCGCGGAATCGGACATTGAGTATGATTTTGAGATCGTAGATCTTCCGCAGAAGAAGGTGCTTGGTCTTTTCGGCGGGAGTCTGGCAAAGGTCCGCGTTTTCAGAGAGGTAGCCGACCCCGTCGTTGATAAAAAGGTAGAAGCTGCGGAAGAAAAGCCGTCGGCTTCCAAGAAAAAGGCAGCGCAGGCTGTTAAAGCGGTGCGCGTGAACGCAAAAGCACAGAAAGCGCAAAAATCGGAGAAAAAAGCTCGTGAGATCTCCGATGAGCAGATCGCCGAAACCGTTACTTATCTTGAAACCGTGCTGAAAAACATGGGTGTGGAGGAATTTACTACCGAGCCTGTAAAGCAGGATGACGGCATCATGATCAATATCAGCGGTCAGAAACTCGGCACGGCGATCGGCAGAAAAGGCGAAACGATCGACGCATTGCAGCATCTGGTTTCGCTGGTTGCCAACAAGGGCAAAAACGAGTATCTGCGCGTTACCCTCAACCCCGGCGAGTATCGTGAAAAGCGCGAGAGCGTGCTGATCGGTGTGGCGCAGAAATCGGCGGAAAAAGCGCTTCGGTTAAAGAAAAATACGGTTCTTGAGCCGATGAATTCCTATGAAAGACGTATTATTCACAATGCGGTTCAGGCGATCGACGGCGTGGACAGCTGGTCGGTCGGTGAGGGCGATCATCGCCGCGTTGTTATCGGCAATAAAGAATTTGCAAGCGAGCGCCGCGGCAATTATGACCGCAGAGGTTCGCGCGGCGGCAACCGCGGCAGAAACGGCCGCGACCGTATGTCAAGGTCGGATAATCGCGTAAAAACGGAGATTACACGCGAGCCGATCAAAGATTCCAGCGGTCCGCTTTACGGCGTGATCAAAGCGGAAGATAAATCGTCGGCTGAATAATAAGCAGGTTGCGGTTCAGCCGGTCTTAAATGAATAAAATAAATTTCCTCGGCGGTTCGATCATCAATCGGTGATTTGACCGCCGAGGGTTTTTATATCGGGTATTGTATGGATCGGCAGGTGTAGTTTGCGGAAATCATCTGCGCAAAACATAAGCGGGATTTTTGCGGATTTATCGGTAAAATAGTGTGGATTTCAGCTTCATCCGCTTTGAGAGAAGCATTACAACAAAAACGCGGCAGAGAGATACATTCCCTCTGCCGCATTTTCGGTTACAGTTCTTTGGTAAAAATGATTTCCAGCGGCTCGTTTTTTAAGAGTAGCGAGCCGGAATCAATATAACCCAGCCGACGGTATAGATTTTGCGCGCGCTCATTCGCCAAGGATGAGGTCATCAGCCGCGTATAGTTCTCATTTTTCATGAGCTGCTCCCAATAAGCGATCAGCTTTGCGCCTTTTTTCTGCCCTCGGTGCGGCTCGGCAATATAAATAAGATTCATAAACGGCGTATTGTCCCAAAACATATTCCACCGCAGAAATCCGACAAACTGCTTTTCGGAAGCATTTTCCAAAAAACCGACG
>JBJEQI010000120.1:0-2510 GCA_051881675.1 Acutalibacteraceae bacterium | reverse complement strand
GTGGCGTTGCCTCCGGCGGAGATATTACGCAGGGTCTTCCCCGCCTTGAGGAGCTGTTTGAAGCCCGCCGTCCGAAGCACGCTGCATTCCTCTCGGAGATCGACGGCGTTGTGCGTCTTGAAAATGTTAAGAAAACCCGTGAGATTGTGGTTACCGATGTTCACGGAACAGACGAGCGCCGCTATTCGATTCCTTATGATTATCATATTCTGGTTGCCGACGGCGACGAGGTCGTCCGCGGTCAGAAGATCACCGACGGTGTGGAATATCCGCAGGATATTCTCGCCATACTCGGTGCCGAGGCGGTTCAGAACTATATTATCAAAGAGGTTCAGAACGTTTATCATACTTCTGCGGGTGTTGACATCAACGATAAGCACATCGAGGTTATCGTCCGCCAGATGATGAGAAAGATTCTCGTCGATGATAAGGGAAGCTCCGACTTTATTCCGAATACCATGGTCGAGCGCGGCCATTTCTATGCCGTGAACGACGAGATTCGTGCGCGCGCCGCCGCGGGCGAAGAGGTTCAGGAGGCGGTCGGTTCGCCGACGCTGCTCGGTATCACCAAGGCGTCGCTCGCCACCGATTCGTTCCTTTCCGCCGCGTCGTTCCAGGAAACCACCCGTGTTCTCACCGACGCCGCTATCCGCGGTAAGGTCGACGGTCTGTTCGGTCTGAAGGAAAATGTCATTATCGGTAAGCTTATCCCTGCCGGTACCGGCATGAAGACTTACCGCGACAACGCTCTCGAGATCTATGATCCCGAGCCTGTCGAGGAGGAAGTAAACGAGGACATCGTTTACTCGACCGAGGACGTCGCTGAATAATTTTGCATCGTTTGCTTTGCCTGCGGCGGGGGATTTCTCTCCTTTTGCCGCGGGCAAACGGCGTCTTTTCGGCAAATTTGACAAATTGCAGCAGTCTTTTTTCGGGCTGCGGCGGTCAAATGTTAAAAAATTCAAAAAAACTGTTGACAAAACGGGCATAATGATATACACTTAATCTGTTACTGTATGTCATTATGCTCTGTTATTATGCCGTGCAGTAAAGTACAAGCCATGTTCGGACGGCTGAATGTCCGAAAATCTTTATGCAAGGAGGTGCCTTATGCCAACCTTTAACCAGTTAGTCCGTGTCGGCAGACAGGAGGTTGTAAAGAAATCGACCGCCCCTGCTCTTAACAAAGGCTTCAATGCCCAGAAGAGAACAGCGATCGAGCAGCATTCACCGCAAAAGCGCGGCGTTTGTACAACCGTTAAGACCCAGACTCCGAAAAAGCCGAACTCTGCGCTTCGTAAAGTTGCCCGTGTTCGTCTTTCCAACGGAATTGAAGTTTCGGCTTACATTCCCGGAATCGGTCACAATCTGCAGGAGCACAGCGTCGTTCTCATCCGAGGCGGCCGTGTAAAGGACCTTCCCGGTGTGCGTTACCACATTATCCGCGGTACGCTCGATACCCAGGGTGTTGCGGGAAGAATGCAGGGCCGTTCAAAATACGGCGCAAAACGTCCGAAGAAATAATCGGGCAAAATTTCTTGAAATCATCTTGCTTTATGGTATACCGCGCCGTTTCGCGCGGTAAGCAGTTGTAATATATATGTATATTGCCTCTGCGGTGCCGACGAGATTATTTTCGAGTACCTATGATATCATTATTGTGAAGGAGGGAAGCGAAGTGCCAAGAAGAGGCCAAATCGCAAAGCGTGACGTATTGCCGGATCCGCTTTATAATTCCAAGCTCGTCACCCGTCTTATCAACAACATTATGCTGGACGGTAAAAAGGGTGTTGCTCAGAAAATTGTTTACGGTGCGTTTGATATTATCACCGAGAAAACAGGCAAAGAAGCTCTGGAAGTATTTGAACAGGCAATGGAAAATGTTATGCCGCAGCTGGAGGTTAAGGCTCGCCGTGTAGGCGGTTCTACCTATCAGGTGCCGATGGAGGTCCGCCCCGAGAGAAAACAGACCCTCGGTCTGCGCTGGATCACTACCTATTCCCGCAGTCGTTCCGAAAGAACGATGAAGGAGCGTCTTGCAAACGAGATTCTCGACGCTGTCAACGGACAGGGCGGCGCTGCCAAGAAACGTGAGGATACTCACAAGATGGCAGAAGCAAACCGTGCGTTTGCACATTACAGATGGTAGTTTTTACTCACCATTCACTATTCTTAAAAGGAGAAAGTTATGCCAAGAAAAGTTTCGCTTGAAAAAACAAGAAATATTGGTATAATGGCTCATATCGACGCAGGTAAAACAACCACCACCGAGCGTATCCTGTTCTACACGGGTATCAACCACAAGATCGGTGAAACCCACGACGGTACCGCTACTATGGACTGGATGGAGCAGGAGCAGGAGCGTGGTATCACTATCACCTCCGCTGCTACGACCTGTTTCTGGAAAGAGCACCGTATCAATATTATCGACACTCCCGGCCACGTTGACTTTACTGTTGAAGTTCAGCGCTCGCTGCGAGTTCTCGACGGCTCGGTTACCGTTCTTTGTG
>JBJEQI010000119.1:0-2513 GCA_051881675.1 Acutalibacteraceae bacterium | reverse complement strand
GGAAGCGCAGCAGCACAGCGCAGACGCACTGCTGATAGTGACGCCGTATTATAATAAAACCTCGCAGAGAGGCCTTATAGCGCACTATACTGCCATTGCCGACAGCGTGGACATCCCGATCATCGTTTACAATGTTCCCTCGCGGACGGGCTGCAACATTAAGCCCGAAACGCTCGCCGTTCTTTGCGAGCATAAGAACATCGTCGCCGTCAAGGAAGCTTCGGGCAGCCTTTCGGCGATTGCCAAGATTCGTGCGCTCTGCGGCGATAAGCTCGACGTCTATTCGGGCAATGACGATCAGATCACCCCGATCATGTCGCTCGGCGGAAAGGGCGTTATTTCGGTGCTTTCCAACGTTGCGCCGCGCGTCGCTCACAACATCGCCGCTTATTGCCTCGAGGGCAAATATGAGGAGAGTGCGCAGCTTCAGATCGAATGGCTGGATCTGATCAACGCGCTGTTTATCGACGTCAATCCCATTCCCGTCAAGGAAGCGATGAACATGATGGGTAAGCAGGTCGGCGAGTGCCGTCTGCCGCTGTTTGCCATGTCGGACAGCGATAAGAGCGTTCTTCATGCGGCGCTTGAAAATCACGGTTTGGTGAAATAATCGGCTTTAAGAGGATATTAAAATGACTGATATTATATTAAACGGCGCCTGCGGCAAAATGGGCAGGGTCATCGCCGCGCTGTGCGCGGGCAGGGAGGACTGTCAAATCGTTGCGGGCGTGGATATTGCCGCCGAGAGCTATGGCAGCTTTCCGATCTACCGCAGCATATTCGACGTGACCGAAAAAGCGGACGTTATTATTGATTTTTCGCACCCTTCGGCGCTTGCCGACGTGCTGAAATATGCCGCCGACAATCATCTCGGCGCGGTCATCGCGACAACGGGGCTGGATAAAGAGCACATCGCCATGGTCAATGCCGCCGCTGAAAAAACCGCCGTCTTCTTTACTTATAATATGTCGCTCGGCGTTAATCTTTTGGCGGAGCTTGCAAAAAAGGCTTCCGCCTTGCTCGGTGCGGATTTTGATATTGAAATCGTTGAAGCGCACCACAATCAGAAGATCGACGCGCCTTCGGGCACGGCGCTGATGCTGGCGGACGCGGTCAGCGAGCCTATGGCAGACAGCGACTCGCCGTATTATTATGAATTTGACCGCCATTCCAAGCGTGCAAAGCGCGACGGGCGCGAGATCGGCATTCATGCGATCCGTGGCGGAAATATCGTCGGCGAGCATTCTGTGATCTTTGCGGGTCACGACGAGATCATCACGCTGTCGCACTCGGCGCGCTCAAAGGAAGTTTTTGCCGTCGGTGCGGTCAATGCGGCGATCTTCCTCGGCTCCAAGCCCGCAGGGCTGTATAATATGTCGGATTTAGTCAAAAATTAATCGGCTTTTTCCAATAATTCGCATTAGAGGCTTCCCGCAAATTGCGGGGAGCTTTTTGCATATTTCAAAAAAATCGGTGAATAATGGAAGCAGAGCAGTAAAAAATTTTTTTCAGCGGCGAGGCGCACGGTTTTCGGCTTACAGCCGCTTTAAATATTGCAAAATCAAGTAAATTGCCCCAATGGTATCAGGAATTGTCTTTCATATACCTATTCTTTCGGCTCACAATAATACCGTTGAAAAACGCGGGTGATGCCCGCCGAAGAAAGGATGGTCAGTTATGAAAGCGTCTTTAAAAAAATCGGCTGAAAAATTTGTTAAAATAAGCTCTGCTTCGCTGATGCTTGCCTGCACGGCGCTCTTTTCCGCGATCGCGGGTTACAACGGTATTCTTCCCGACGAGGTACGCATTTATAAGGGAGAGGAGCCGAAGTTCGATAATTTTTTGCGCGTGTCGCAGAACGATTCAACCGACGGCAGTTACGATGTATCGCTGAAGCTGTTCGGCGCGGTGCCTGTCAAGCGCGTCAAGGTGGATGAGGTCGAGGACAATCAGGTGGCGGTGTCGGGCGAGCCGTTCGGCATTAAAATATTTACTAAAGGAGTTATGGTGGTCGGAATGACCGATATTGTCACCGCGCAGAATAAGGAAAATCCCGCCTATCGGGCGGGCATCCGCGTCGGCGACATTATAACGGAGCTGGATGGGCTGGAGGTTCAGTCCAATGAAGAGGTCGCCGAGGTGATCGAGCGCTCGGAGGGCAGACCGGTCAAAGCGCAGGTAATACGCTCGGGGAAAACTTTCAGTTGTCAGATTCATCCCGCAAGAAGCGAGGACGGCAGTTATAAAATCGGCATTTGGGTCCGCGACAGCTCGGCGGGGCTCGGCACCATGACCTTTTACTCGCCGATCAGCAAAAATTTCGCGGGGCTCGGCCATGCGATCTGCGATGTGGACACGGGGCTGGTTCTGCCTCTGGAATCGGGCGAGATCTTCGGCGCGTCGATCGAATCGGTTGAAAAAAGCGGCAAGGGCAAAACAGGCGAGCTTTGCGGCACACTGCAAGGCGAGGCGATCGGCTCGCTTGACGTGAATAATACCAAGGGGCTGTACGG
>JBJEQI010000118.1:0-2517 GCA_051881675.1 Acutalibacteraceae bacterium | reverse complement strand
GCGCCCCGCGCTTTTGACCGAAGCCAAGCCGGCACCACATAATCATTAAAAAATTCCGCATAAAGGAGAATCATACAATGAATCTGATAGCAGAAGCAATTAAGGGCACGGGGGACGTTCTCCCCGCCGACGCATACCGCTGGCACTTTATTGAAAAAACGGCGGCGGACGCGGCGGCGCGGTTCGGATTCCGCGAGATTCGCACCCCCGTGTTTGAAAAAACCGAGCTGTTTGAGCGCTCGGTCGGCGATACGACCGACGTCGTTCAAAAGGAAATGTATACCTTTAACGACAAGGGCGGCCGCTCGATCACCCTGCGCCCCGAGGGCACCGCAGGCGCGCTGAGAAGCATTCTCGAACACGGGCTTTTCAACGACGCTCTGCCTGTGAAAGCGTATTATATCACCTCCTGCTACCGCTACGAAAAGCCGCAGGCGGGCAGGCTGCGCGAATTTCACCAGTTCGGCGCGGAGTGCATCGGTGCCGCCGAGCCGACAGCCGACGCCGAGATGATTATGCTCGGTAAAAGCGTGATCGACGCGCTCGGTGTTCACGGCGTCCGTCTTGAGATCAACTCGATCGGCTGTCCGACCTGCCGCGCGAACTATACTGCGGCGCTCAAGGAGTACTTTTCATCCAAGTCGGATGCGCTTTGCGACACCTGCAAGGGCAGACTCGAGCGCAATCCGATGCGCATCCTCGACTGCAAATCGCCTGTTTGCAGCGAAATCGCCGCCGGCGCGCCGAGCATTCTCGATTTCCTCTGCGAGGAGTGCGCGGATCACTTTGAAAAGGTAAAATCCTGCCTTGACACCGCCAAGGTTGAATACACGATCAATCCCCAGATCGTCCGCGGTTTGGACTATTACACCAAAACCGTTTTCGAGTTCGTTTCCTCCGAGATCGGCGCGCAGGGAACCGTCTGCGCCGGCGGTCGGTATGACGGACTTGCCGAGGAAATGGGCGGCCCTCATCTGCCGTCGCTCGGCTTTGCGATGGGAATTGAGCGTATGCTCCTGCTGATGAGCAAGCAAGGCTGCGCCTTCCCGCAGGAAAGCGCGCCCGAGCTTTACATTGCGCCGATGGGCGAAAATGCGGCTGCCGCCGCAGTCGCGCTGTGCGCCGCCGTTCGCGCCGAGGGCTTCTCCGCCGTCACCGATTACAACGGCAGGGGCTTGAAGGCGCAGATGAAATACGCCGACAAAATCGGCGCGAAGTTTTCGCTCGTGCTCGGTGACAACGAGCTGGAATCGGGCAAGGCTCAACTCAAAAATATGCAAAGCGGCGATAAGCGGGAGGTCACCCTGCCCGACGGCTTGATTGCCGCGATCTATGATGAAAATATCAGCAATGCGCTGAATGATCTGAGCGACAGCGTGAATGACGATTCTATCAAATCTATCATCGGGGAATAACCGCGCTTTTATCAAAAAATATCCTACATCATCCGCAAAGGAAGGAATATACCATGACTGACAGAATGAATGAGCTTCGCCGCACCAAATACTGCGGTGAATTTACAAAAGAGGACGTCGGGCAGCCTGCGGTCGTCTGCGGCTTTTGCCAGCGTCAGCGCGATCTCGGGCAGCTGATTTTTATCGACCTGCGCGACCGCACGGGCATCGTTCAGCTCGCCTTTGACGACAGCACCGACCGCGAGGTTTTCAGCAAGGCTTTTACCGTTCGCAGTGAGTTCGTGTTGATGGCGAAGGGAGTTGTCCGCCTGCGCTCGTCGGTCAATACCGAAATTCCCACGGGCGAAGTGGAAATCGCCGTGACCGATCTGCGTATTCTCTCGCAGGCGCAGACACCTCCGTTTGAGATCGTGGAAAACAGCGCGGTCAACGATGAACTGCGGCTGAAATACCGCTATCTCGATCTGCGCCGCCCCGATTTGCAGCGCAATCTGATCACCCGCCACAAAATCGCCAAGGTCACCCGCGACTATTTTGACGATCAGGGATTTTTGGAAATCGAAACCCCCATGCTGATTAAATCCACCCCCGAGGGCGCGCGCGACTATCTGGTTCCCTCCCGCCTGTATCACGGCGAATTTTACGCCCTGCCGCAGTCGCCGCAGATGTATAAGCAGCTGCTGATGGTTTCGGGGTTCGACCGCTATATGCAGATCACCCGCTGTTTCCGCGACGAAGACCTGCGCGCCGACCGCCAGCCCGAGTTCACGCAGATCGATCTGGAAATGTCATATGTCGATGTTGAAGACGTTCTCGCGCTCGGCGAGGGGTATATCAAGCGCCTGTTCGGCGATGTTTTGGGAATCGACGTTCCCACCCCGCTACGCCGCCTCACCTACGCCGACGCAATGGAGCTTTACGGCTCGGATAAGCCCGACACCCGCTTTGATATGACGATCAAGAATCTCGACGATATCGCCAAAGACTGCGGATTCTCCGTCTTTTCGGGCGCTGTTGCGGCGGGCGGCACCGTTCGCGCGATCTGTGCGAAAAACGCCGCGGGCGTCTATACCCGCAAGATGATCGACAAGCTGACCGACAC
>JBJEQI010000117.1:0-2519 GCA_051881675.1 Acutalibacteraceae bacterium | reverse complement strand
AAAAGGAGCTCGGCGCGAAGATCAATTCCGCCGCCTGCTCGGACAGCGCCGACAATATCCTGAAAAAACTACGCAGCGGCGAGATCAAATCGGCGATCGTGCCGATCACCTCGTTTGCCGGCACCGCCGCCGACGCGGCGGAGAGCCTGCGTGCGCTCGGAATCGGCGGATATAACAAGCTGCTTCCCAATACAGCCGCCGACGAAGAGCAAAGCATTGCCGCGCTGAAAAAGGCGGAGCAGTATCTGGTGGATAAATTCTACGCCGTTCCGCTCTGCTGTGAGCCGACCGTCTGGTGTGCGGGCGGTCATATCGGTAAAGCGGTGTTCAGCTCATCGGGGAACACCGTCATCCTGCGCTATATTGAAAATTCGGGCGACTGATCGCGCCGAATCATCGGCGTCCCCGGCGGCCGACCGAAATCGGCTTTCATCCGAGGTCAAACGCCCGCCGAGCGGCGAATAGCCATATTATCTGCCAAGCATGCCCTTTACGGCACGAAAGGATACACAATCATCATGAAATTTACCTATTTGGGAACGGCGGCGTGCGAGGGAATCCCCGCGATTTTCTGCGGCTGTGACGTGTGCAAAATGAGCCGCGAAAAGGGCGGACGCAATCTGCGCACCCGATCGCAGGCGCTCATCGGGGACGATCTGCTGCTTGACTTCCCCGCCGACACTTATGCGCACATTCTTCAAAACGGCATTGATTTTACCAAAGTGCGCCACTGTTTCATCACCCACACGCACGAAGATCATCTGTATGCCGACGAGTGGGTCAATACTCTCCCCGGCTTGGCGCATCTGCCCGAGGGCTGGGTGTTCAACATCTACGGAAGCGAGGATCTCATCCCCTTTATCGACAGGATGACCTCCTCCTACCCCGAAATCCGCATCAAATATCACCGTGCGGCGCCGTTTGAGCCGGTCAAAGCGGGGAACTATACCGTCACCCCGATTAAGGCCTGGCACGGAACCGACCATCCGTATTTTTATACGGTGTCCGACGGCGTGAAAAACATCATCTACGCGCACGATACCGATGTTTTCCCCGAGGAATCGTGGGAATATCTGAAAAATACGGGCGTTCGCTTCGACTTTGTTTCGCTCGACTGCACCCATGCCGCCGATACCCCGCAAACGTGGCACGGGCATATGTATCTCGAGCGCAATATCGAGTGCAAACGCCGCCTGACCGAATACGGGCTGATTGACGATAAAACCGTGCTGGTCTGCAACCATTTTTCGCATAACGGTCCTCATGTTCTCTACGATGAGTTCGCTCCTCTTGCCGCCCGTCACGGATTTTTGACCTCCTACGACGGCATGACGTTCAATATCTGATCCGCAATACCCTTTATATACATTCAACTTTGCATCTGAAAGGAATCCTATTCAATGAAAACACTCAAAAACGGTACTGTCTGGTACGACACCAACAACCACCCCATCCACGCACACGGCGGGCATATCGTCAATTTCGGCGGCACCTATTATTGGTACGGTGAAAACCGCGACGGCGGAAATTTTGTCAGCTGTTACGCCTCGACTGACCTGATGAATTGGGAGTTCAGAAGCAATATTGTATATGCGGGCATGGCTACCGAGAATATCGGGCTAGAGGGCGACACCCGTTTGGTCAATAACGGGCTGAAAGTCAACATCGAGCGCCCGAAGATCGTTTACTGCGCCAAAACGGGCAAATATGTTATGTGGGCGCATTATGAGATCGGCGGCGGCGATTATACCAAAGCGGCAATCGCGCTTGCTTCTTCCGACCGTCCCGACGGGGGATTTGTCTATCATGGCTGGTTCCGTCCGTTCGGTCATATGTCGCGCGACTGCAATGTTTTCGAGCAGGACGGCAAAATGTATTTCATTTCCGCCTCCAATGACAATAAAGACCTTCATATTTATCAAATGACCGATGATTATCTCGGCGTTGAAAGTCAGGTCAACCTCTTGTTCAAGGGGCTTTCCCGTGAAGCGCCCGCGCTGTTTTATCACAACGATGAGATCTATATGCTCACCTCGAAGTGCACCGGCTGGCGCCCGAATCAGTGCGGATATTCTCATTCCGACAGCCTGTCGAATGAATGGTGCGAGCTGCGCGATTTCGGCGATAAGCTGACCTATCGCACGCAGTCCACCGCCGTGCTCACCCTCGAGGTCGACGGCAAAAAGCAGTATGTTTACATCGGCGACCGCTGGGGCGGTAGTAACTGGAACTTGGATTTCGGAAAGTTCGACTATACGCAGTCAAACTACTATTTCAGCCTGATCGAGATTGATGAAAACGGTATGCTCACGCTGCTCCCCTGCGATGATTTCACCATTGATCTGGAAAACGGCGGCTTCCAAATATTGTCTTAACCGCACCGCCTGCGACGGCAGTTGCCCATAATAGAGCAAAACAGTCAACCGCTCCTTTGATTGTGTCAAAGGAGCGGTTATTTTTGGCGCAAAGGCTATTGTATGCCGCGCCGCAGGCTTCGGCCGTCGGCGGCAGAGATTCGG
>JBJEQI010000116.1:0-2523 GCA_051881675.1 Acutalibacteraceae bacterium | reverse complement strand
TTGACAAAGCGAATACCGAGCGTGAGCCCCGCGGCAAGCTCAGGCAGATCGAACGAAACGCTCGCCTCGACCTTTTTGCCGCTTAGCAGATTAGCGACTTTGCAGATGTCCGCGTGGAAAACAATCTTGCCCGTCGAAGAGGAGTCATTTTCGCAACGGTATGCTACTCGCCCCAGATGCCGACAACGCCTGCCTGAAGCACATAAATATCGTTTTTATATTCTTCAACGTCAGCGCGCAAAGGACGCAGGCAAGCGCCACGCTGATGATTCTTTTCATTTTCATAATAATTCTCCTTTTCTGCTCTGGTATTCTTATTATAACGCATAGCGGAACTAAATTCATCCTAAATAATTCAATTCCGCTTATTTCAAAAGATCATCAAATCAAATGCAACTAAATACAATCAAACGCACACTTCCGCACACAGCGGCTCCTATACCTTTTAAAAGCAAAAAAGAACCCAAACCGCAAGGTTTAGATTCTTTGGTGACCCGGACGAGAATCGAACTCGTGTTACCGCCGTGAAAGGGCGGTGTCTTAACCGCTTGACCACCGGGCCTTATAACGCCGAAAACGGCGATCAATATATAAAAACCGCTAAGCGCGGTTCATGACAAATGGTAGCGGCGATTGGACTTGAACCAACGACACTTCGGGTATGAACCGAATGCTCTAGCCAGCTGAGCTACGCCGCCGTATACCTGCGCGGATTTAAGCGCTTGACTATTATATAACAAACGTATCAGTTTGTCAATAGTTTTTTTCAAAAAGCGCGCATTTTCTCAAAATTCTCAACTATTATTACCGATATCGTCCCAATTATACTGCGTCAGCCGCCCGAAATTCTCAAGCGCGGGATATTCCCACTGCCGCAGCACCTCATACACCCCGACGGCAACGGCGTTAGACAAATTTAAGCTGCGAATCCCGCCGAGCATCGGCAGCCGCACGCACCGCTCGGGATGACGGTAAAGCAGCTCCTCGGGCAGACCTTTCGTTTCTCTGCCGAACATCAGATAGCAGTTATCGGCATACTGCGCGTCCGAATGGGTATGCCGCCCCTTGGTCGTGAAATAATAATACTGCGCGCCGCTCACCGCTGTTTTTTCAAAAAAATCATCAAGGCTCTCATAATAGGTCAGGTCGAGATAGTGCCAATAATCCAGCCCCGCGCGCTTGAGCTTTTTATCGTCGATTGCAAAGCCCATCGGCTTGATAATATGAAGGCGCGCGCCCGTGGCGGCGCAGGTGCGGGCGATGTTCCCCGTATTCTGGGGGATCTCGGGGCAAACCAAAACAACATTGAGCGTAGGCAAAGCGATCCTTCTTTCATACGGTCAAACAGTATTTGCCGCTTTTGCGGCGGGGTATACCTATATAATAATACATCACCGTTTTGCTCAAATCAAGCATAATTTTCGCATCACGGCAAAAACTACATACCGAACCCGCTTGTTCGGGGAACTCGCAAAACTGTAAAAAGGATGGGCGTTTATGATCGAAACCGTTGTGCGCACCGCGGTGCTGTATATAATAGTCGTGCTGTGCATGAGGCTGATGGGAAAACGGCAGGTGGGCGAATTACAGCCCAGCGAGCTGGTTGTAACGATACTGATCTCCGAGCTTGCCAGCATACCGATGCAGGATCTCAGCCGTCCCGTGACCAACGGCGTTACCGCGATCCTGGTGCTGGTGGTCATGGAGCTGGTACTCTCGGCGCTCTCGCTCAAGCTGCCGCCGATCAGGCGCCTGTTTTCGGGCAAGCCCGCCATCGTCATCGCAAACGGAAAAATCGACCAGCAGATGATGAAACGTCTGCGCTATTCGATCGACGATCTGCTCGAGGGACTGCGGCAAAACGGCTGTTTCAGCGTAGAGGACGCAAACTATGCCATTCTCGAAACCAGCGGCGCACTGAGCGTCATGCTGAAAAAATCCGCCGAGCCGCCCAGCCGCGACGATATGCATATTCCGCACGGCGAGTGCTCACTGCCGATCACCGTCATCAGCGACGGCAAAATGCAGGATAAAATCATCGAGCTCCACGGCATTTCCCGCGGTAAAATCGAGCGGGAGCTGCGCCGCCGCGGGCTTAGTGCTGAAAACGTGTTTTTAATGACGATCGACGCGTCGGACGAATGCACGATCATCAAAAAGGAAAAAGGGGTGTGACGGATGAAACGACTTTGGGCGGCGGCGGCCATGGCGCTGATCATCGCCGCGATCATTATTTCGGGCGTTACCTATATTAATAAGTATACCCGATCTGTGGACAATATGCTCAGCGAGGCGTATCGGTCCGCCGACAGCGGCGATTTTAAAAAAGCCGCCGCGCTTTGCCGCTCCGCCGAAAAGGAGTGGGTGCGCGCCGAGAAAACATTGCGGTGGTTTGTCAATACGGGCGAGCTGTCCGAAATCGGGCTCGGCGTCGCTTCTCTCGCGCCGTATGCCGACAATGCGGAAGCGGCGGAGCTGCTCTCGCAGATCAACATTACCCGCGTCCGACTGATTCAT
The DNA here is from genome assembly GCA_051881675.1 of Acutalibacteraceae bacterium. GTDB lineage: Bacteria > Bacillota > Clostridia > Oscillospirales > Acutalibacteraceae > CAKRRH01. Next base: position 6 of record JBJEQI010000116.1, on the reverse strand, counting down.
ATGTCG
>JBJEQI010000115.1:0-2529 GCA_051881675.1 Acutalibacteraceae bacterium | reverse complement strand
TGCTTTACGGCGATCAGGTGAGCGTGCGATTCCGCCGCAACGCCAAGGGCGAGATACTCTGCGGCGTTGCCCCCGAGCTTAGCGGGGAGAAGACGCGGGGCGCGGTATATACGACGATTGATAAAAGACTGCAATATGCGGCGGAGGCCGCCGCCCGGCAGTATCTTAAAAAAGGCGCGGTGGTCGTGCTGGACAATGCGAACGGCAAGATTCGCGCGATCTGCTCCGTGCCGACCTTCGACGCGGAAAATCTGGCGAAAAGTTTGGATGATCCGTCGTTGCCGTTTGTCAATCGGGCGCTTAGCGCCTACAACTGCGGCTCGGTGTTTAAGCTGTCGGTCGCGGCGGCGGCACTGCACAGCGGCGGGGAGATGACCCATCTGTGCACGGGGAGCGAAAAGGCGGGCACGGTCCGCTTCGGATGCCTGAGGCAGCATGGCAGACTGGATATGGAGCACGCGGTCGCCTATTCCTGCAATGCGTATTTCATCGCGCTTGGGCGACGCACGGGCGCCGATGAATGTTACCGCACCGCAAAGCTGATGGGCTTCGGCGCGGAAACCTATCTCGCAAAAGGGATGATCTCCGCCGCGGGAACGCTGAACTCTCTTTCCGATCTGCGGCAGAATCCTGCCGCCCTTGCCAATTTTTCTTTCGGCCAGGGAGAGATCACCGCCACCCCGCTTCAGATCGCGTCGATGGTTCAGTGCATAGCAAACGGCGGTAAACGGTATATTCCGAGCCTTGTCGAGGCGGTTTCCGATCCGGACGGCGTTCGCACCGAATATGAGGTAAAGCCGCCCGTGAACGTGATGACCGAGCAGGCCGCCGAAAAGCTGCGTTCCTGCATGGTCGCCGCCATGAAATACGGCACGGGAAAATCCGCGGCTGTCAGCGGCGCGGTTTGCGGCGGCAAGACCGCCACGGCACAGACGGGCAAGTATGACAGCAGCGGAAAAGAGCTTTTACAGGCATGGTTTGCGGGATTTGTCATCAAAAACGGGAAAAGCTATACGATCGTCGTGATGGCGGAAAACGGCGTTTCGGGCGGCGTTTCGGCGGGTCCTGTTTATTCCAAAATCGCCGCAGCCTTGTGACCGTCGGCAGTTCGCCCCTATCTTTTGTCCGCTGTGAATATTTTTTTCAAAAAAGTGTCATGAATGACTGCCACACTGTTGATTTTTTAAAATACTATGATATAATGATTATAAGTAATCATTATACTGCTGCGCATCGGCAGTTGCGGCGCAGCAGAGTTGCGTTTATAGAAATAGGATAGGTAGGGAGGCAGAATTATGAATTCCGGTTCGCAGGGCGTAAAGGTGCTGACTTCTATGGCTCTTTGCGCGGTCGCGGTTATCGTTTGCGTTTGCATGATTTTCAACTTCACCGTTAAGAGAGGTTCGTATGAATCCAAGGTGGCGTATCAGAGCGGTGTTGCCGCTGAGCAGAACAAAAAGCTCAAGGAGAATCATAACAATATCGTCAAGGCAAACAGCGACATCGATAAATATAACCGCGAGATCGAGAGTCTTGGCACCGAGCTGGAGCAGGTGAAGAATGAGTATAACCGCATCAGCAATTATGATGACGCGAAGATTGCCTATCTGACCTTTGATGACGGCCCGTCGGAGAATACGCTGCGGATTCTGAAGGTTTTGAAAGATAATAATGTGAAAGCGACCTTTTTCGTCACGGGTAACGACAGAATCGAGTATATGAAAAATATTGTTGCCGACGGGCATACCATTGCCCTGCACACCTATTGCCACGATTACGACAAGATCTACCGCAGTACCGACGCGTATTTCCGTGATTTGGAGCGGATTCATGATTTGGTCAAAAAGCAGACGGGCGTGGACGCGCGGGTGATTCGGTTCCCCGGCGGTTCAAGCAACACGATCAGCCGCGAGTATGACGGCGGAATCGAAATCATGTCGAAGCTCACCAAAATGGTCGGCGAGAAGAATTATGTGTATTTCGACTGGAACTGCGACTCGTCCGACGCGTCGGGCAACGGCGTTGCCAAGGAAAAGCTGGTCAGCCATACGCTCGGCGAGGCAACGCAGAATCATATCTGCGTGCTGATGCACGATACCGGCGCTAAGGATACCACCGCCGATGCACTGCCCGAGATCATCAGCGGCCTGCGCAAAAAAGGCTATTCGTTTGACAAGCTGACGGAGAATACCCCCGATTCGCAATTTCATCACGGCGTGAACAATTGATCATCCCGCCGATTTTCGGCAATTTGCGCGAATAAAATGCTTGACAATGCACACAGATTGATATATAATACTATTTGTTGTCTGTTGTGCATTGCGCGGCAGATTGGGTAGAATACAGCGTTAATCTCGGGTCCCCCGAGTTAACATATACGGACAGGTATCGAAGTGGTCATAACGGGCCTGACTCGAAATTTTAGGGCTGCTTGGTCGTTTCGTCCGCCGGAAATCCTTGATATAAAAGGGTTTTCAAAATCAAAAATCGAATATTTTTCAGTGTTCTCTCCTGCTTTTCTCTCCAAAA
>JBJEQI010000114.1:0-11036 GCA_051881675.1 Acutalibacteraceae bacterium | reverse complement strand
CCGACGCGGTTGCGGGCGACATCACATCGGCGATGCCCTACCGCGCCATGATGAATATTATCAACTTCATTCAGGCGGCGGACACCGTTGTGCCCGGCTTTGCCTCGATCGAAACGCTGTTGTATTCGCCCGAACTGAAATTTTATTCCAATCGCATAAAAATGGATGCGGATTTCAACACCAATATCCGCGGACTGCACTGCCTCGGCGACTCCAGCGGCTGGACCAGAGGGCTGATGATGGCGTCGGTCATGGGCGTTTTGATGGCGCATAAGCTAAAAAATAAGTTCTCAGACTGATTGTAAAATCTGCCTTTGCGTCCGCGAACCCGCGCATGAAGTGCAGTGAATTTGCCGCATTTTGCTTGATCGGCTTACCGATTTTGCCTGATCGGCTCAACGACTCACTGATGATCACCGCATTTTGCTCGATCGGCTCACGATGACCCCCGCGCTGTTCTATCAGTTTACCGATGACCCCCGCACCCCTGCGGGCGACACGGATGATAAACGATTCTCAAATCATATATGAAACCTCCGTCGGCAAAGGCTGAAACGCCCCACCGTCGGAGGTTTATTTTTTGAATTATGGGCGGGCAATGCGGCTCCACCCGCACACTACTCCCGCCGAAAGGCGCGGGAGTATGTTATACGGCGGCGAGGTGCGTTCTCCCCGCATTGCCGATAAATGGGTTCTGCCCTCGGACGGCGCTCCTCTTACACTCCGCGCGCCCGTCCTGCGCCAAAAGGCAGCCGCGCGCCACCTATGGCGCTGCCGCCGCGTGTATGCCATACACGCAGTCACATCAGTGGGCAAGCGCACTGGATTCGCAAAATTATGCCGTCCGCGCGGCGCAACCGCCCGCCGTTCCAAGACTGTGGCGCGTTATTGGGCGTACATCGCTTACAATATCCAACACTTCAGCCGCTATGTAGCGCCACCGTTTCAAAGGCAAAGCCGCCGCATATCCGACAGCAATTGCCCGTTCCCCTCACTCGATCTCCTGATCGAGGAACATAAAGATCTCGCTTTCAAAAAACTCGATAATACTCATATCCAAGCCGTCACACAGCTTTTTAATCGTGTTCAGCGACACTTCCTTGCGCGAGGGATCCAGCATACTATACACCGTCGACGGCGTAACGCCTGACCGCACCGCCAGCTCGTTATACCGTATACCACGCATATTGCATATGGATTTCACTCTTTCCACCACTGCTTCTTTGACCTTCATATCCTCACCTCGTTTTGATTCTATACGAGGATACGCTATCGAGTACACGCGTGTGCGTAATCAAGTAGCATTTCGTTAATTATGTCAAATTCGGATGTCGGGTTTTGTGCAGTATGACACCTTATCGTGCGCCCATGCTGCAATCAAACCCCGCTGACAGAATCAAGCTGATTGAATCAGAACATACCGTCAACCACGCGCCCGAAAAACCGAGCCGCTTGCCATACCAAAAAACTGTCTGCGGCATCGCCGACCGACCGCAAGCGCGATTTTAGGCATCCCCCCGACCGATCGCGCACCGATCCGCCGCTGAACGGACGAATCGTCCCGACTGCCCGCAAGCATAACCGATCATGCCTATTTCATCATTTACTCAGTTACCGTTAGCAGCCGCAAAAACGCCGCATTTATGCAGCTGTTCGTTCGGCGCGATACGATCGCTACGGCCGATACCGTTTAAAACACAAAAACCGCCGCAGAAGATGAAGATTTCATCTCCTGCGGCGGCAAACACCGTGTGTATTTAGTTTTACCGCTGTTCAGCGGCTGTCCGCAATCATCTGCGGCACATTATTTTGCATAGTCGATCGCGCGCGACTCGCGGATAACATGAACCTTGATCTGACCCGGATAATCCAGCTCCTCCTCGATGCGCTTGGCAACCTCATGAGCCACAATGATCATCTGATCATCGTTGATCGAATCGGGCTTGACAATAATACGAATCTCGCGACCTGCCTGGATGGCAAACGAACGCTCAACGCCCTTATAATCGTTGGCGATCTCCTCCAGCTTTTCCAGACGCTTGATATAATTCTCGATATTCTCCCTGCGCGCGCCGGGACGAGCGGCAGAAATCGCGTCCGCCGCCTGAACGAGACAGGCAACGACGGTTTTCGCTTCCACATCGCCGTGATGCGCATGAATCGCATGAACGACCGCTTCGCTCTCTTTATACCGCTTAGCGGCGTCAACACCGAGCTGGATGTGGCTTCCCTCCATCTCATGGTCGAGAGCCTTTCCGATGTCGTGCAACAGACCCGCGCGCTTGGCAAGCTGAACATCCACGCCCAGCTCCGCCGCCATAAGCCCCGCAACGTGCGAAACCTCGAGCGAGTGATTGAGAACATTCTGACCATAGCTGGTGCGGTAATGCAGTCTTCCGAGCAGCTTGACCAGCTCGGGATGAATGCCGCGAACGCCCGCTTCCAGCACTGCGCGCTCACCCTCGGACTTGATCGTAGCGTCAACCTCGCGCTTCGCCTTTTCGATCATGTCCTCGATGCGGGTCGGATGAATTCTGCCGTCGGCAATGAGCTTTTCAAGCGCGATTCGGGCGACCTCGCGGCGAATCGGGTCAAAGCTTGAAAGGGTGATCGCCTCGGGAGTATCGTCGATGATCAGGTCAACGCCCGTGAGCGTTTCGAGAGCGGTAATATTCCTGCCCTCGCGGCCGATGATGCGGCCTTTCATCTCATCATTCGGCAGCGCGACAACAGAAACGGTCGTTTCGCTGGAATGATCGGCGGCACAGCGCTGAATCGCCGAAGCGATGATCTCGCGCGCCATGGTGTCCGCGTCGTCCTTGATCTGAGCCTCATACTCTTTGATCAGAACCGCCTTATCGTGCGTCAATTCCTCGTCGACGTCTTTGAGCAGTTCTTCCTTCGCCTGCTCAACGGTGAAGCCCGAAATCTTTTTCAGCATATCGCGCTGAGCGACCTTGATCTCTTCGATCTCCGCCTCTTTTTTCTCGATCTCGCGCATTCTTGCGGCAAGCTTTTCTTCCTTTTTCTCGAAATTATCGGTTTTTCTGTCGAGAGATTCTTCCTTTTGCTGAATACGGCGCTCCTGACGCTGAACCTCCGAGCGTCTTTCCTTGATCTCGGCTTCGGACGCGTCCCTCAAGCGGTGAATCTCATCTTTCGCCTCGAGAACAGCCTCTTTCTTTTTAGCCTCGGCGGCTTTCATTGCGTCGCTGAGAATACGTTTTGCCTGCTCCTCGGCGGAACCGATCTCCGCCTCGGCCTTGCGCTTACGGTGATTGGAACCGAGAATAAAGCACACAACGCCGACTATCAAAGCAGTCACAACAACTGAAATAACAATTGGCAGCCAGTCCATAACAGACCTCCTTTATATATTAACCGCTGTTAAAAGCCCGCAAAGGCAGGCCGCAGGCCGCGTGTGCGCCCGATGTGAGAGAACATATTTAATTATTTATGTATAGATGATATATAAAAATTAAAATGATTTCAAAATACTCCACATTACTATAATAATAGTACTTTTTAAGGCAAATGTCAAGTGCGTTTTGATAATAATTGCGAATAACCATGCCGATTTGCGCGGTTTATTCATTCATTATTCACAAAATCCCCGCGGGAACAGACCCGCGGGGATAATTTCGGTTTTATGCGCAAATATTGTGCAAATACTGCGCGAACGCTCCGCACATCCGACGATACGCCAAGGAATGGCCGCAAATGCGTCAGACGGTTCTGCCTGTTGAGCCGAAGCCGCCCTCGCCTCTTTGCGTGTCAGTCAGCTCGTCCGCCTCGCGGAATTCCGCTTTCAAAAACGGGGCGATCACCAGCTGCGCAATCCGCTCGCCGGGCAGAATCTCGGCGGCGACCTCGGAATGATTATGCAGCGCGACCATGATCTCGCCGCGGTAATCCGAATCGACCACGCCGACCTTGTTCGCGGGAGCAAGTCCGCGCTTCGACGCGATGCCGCTGCGGGCATAAATCAGCCCCGCATACCCCTCGGGAATCTCGGCGGCAATGCCTGTTCGAATCATCACCGTTTGATGCGGCAAAATCGTGATCGGCTGTGAGCTGAGAGCGCAAAGATCTGCGCCCGCGGCAAATTCCGAGCCGTATTTCGGAATAACGGCGTTTTCATCCAGCTTTTTGATATTTACAAAAACCATAGTCCTGCTCCTTTTCTTTTTGCTTGTCCGCCCGGGCGGTTCAAATGGTCCACTTGCCGCTCCAAAGCACGGTTTCCCCGCTTTCCAGCGACTTCTTAACGTCGATAATCCGCTGATTCGACGACCCGCGGAAGCGCAGATGGAGGTCCTTTTTCGCCTCCACGAACTCACCGTCCACCAGCGTGTCGATATAAGAAATCATCTCGCGCGTGATTGCCGGGTCGCCGAGCTTGCCCGCCAGAATATCTTTCTCAAAGCTGTAGCCCGAATAACACCAGACATCCTTATCCGGATAGGTTTTGCGAACCCTGCGCAGCAGCTTTAGCAGCGACGGCTGATTCTGCGGCTCAAACGGCTCGCCCCCGAGCAGGGAAAGCCCCGTTATATAATCATGATTCAAAAGGTCGATAATTTTCTGCTCGGTTTCGTCGGTATACGGCTCGCCGTAGTTAAAATCCCACGCTTCGGCGTTAAAACAGCCCTTGCACTTATGCGTGCATCCCGACACAAACAGCGACACCCTTACACCCAAACCGTTTGCCACATCGCACGGCTTTATAGTTGCATAATTCAAAATATATCAGCTCCGTTTTGCCGTTTTTTTGCTCATTCATGTTCTATAAAAACTGCCGACCGCCCGCAATACACGGCACGGCCGGCAAATCTTTTTTATTCTGCGCGAGGCAGTCGGCTTACAGATGAAGCACTCTCGCCTTGATCTCTTTCGTCTTGCCGACGTTCCAGAAATTCTCGCCGAGATAGCCGCAGGTACGGCGGGTGACGTTCATCTTGGAATGATCTTTATTGTGGCAGGAGGGGCATTCCCACTCGTTGTCATCGTTGATGATGATCTCGCCGTCGTATCCGCAAACCTGGCAGTAGTCCGACTTGGTATTGAACTCGGCATACTGAATATTATCGTAGATAAACTTGACAACATCCTCGAGCGCGTTCAGATTGTGGCGCATATTCGGGATTTCGGCATAGGAGATCGCGCCGCCCGATGAGATCGTCTGGAACTCGCTTTCAAAATTGAACTTGTCAAACACGCTGATATTCTCACGAACGTCCACATGATAGGAGTTGGTGTAGTAACCCTTGTCGGTAACGTCCTCGATCGAGCCGAACTGCTCTTTATCCAGCCGCGCAAAGCGGTAGCACAGGCTCTCCGCGGGGGTTCCGTAAAGACCGAACGCGATGCCCGTTTCTTCTTTCCACTGCTCGCATTTCTCACGGAGATGACGCATGACCCGCAGCGCGAACTCCTTGCCCTCCGGCTCGGTATGGCTCACACCTTTCATCAGCTTGGTCATTTCGTAAACGCCGATATAGCCGAGCGAGATGGTGGAATAGCCGTTCATCAGCAGCTTATCGATCGTTTCGCCCTTTTTCAGGCGGGCGATCGCGCCGTACTGCCAGTGCACGGGGCTGATGTCGGATTTAACGCCCATCAGCGCGTTATGACGGCACATCAGCGCTTCATAGCACAGATCAAGCCGCTCATCCAGCAGTTTCCAGAATTTCTCCTCGTCGCCCTTGGCAATAATGCCGATCTGCGGGAGGTTCAGGCTGACAACGCCCTGATTGAATCTGCCCTCGAACTTATACTCGCCATTTTCATCCTTCCAGGGGGAGAGGAAGCTGCGGCATCCCATGCAGGAGAAGACGTTGCCCTCGTAGTTCTCACGCATCTTTTTCGCCGAGATATAGTCGGGATACATCCGCTTTGCCGAGCATTTGACCGCAAGGCGGGTCAGATAATCATATTTTCCGCCGTTCAGGCAGTTATGCTCATCCAGCACATAGATCAGCTTCGGGAACGCGGGGGTGACATAAACGCCCACCTCGTTTTTAATGCCCTGCAGGCGCTGTTTGAGCACCTCTTCGATGATCATGGCGTTCTCTTCGATATATTCGTCGTCCGGCTTCAGGTTGAGGAACAGCGTAACGAACGGCGACTGACCGTTGGTAGTCATGAGGGTGTTGATCTGATACTGAATCGTTTGAACACCCGAGCGCAGCTCGTCATTCAGACGATCGGACACGATCGCGTTGATCTGCTCTTCGCTGAGCGTATCGCCGAATTTCTCTTTGGTATGGTTATAAAACTTGTCGCGGCTGCGGCGCAGATATTTGCCCAGATGGCTCAGATCGACCGACTGACCGCCGTATTGACTGGAAGCGACCGACGCGATGATCTGCGTCACAACGGTGCAGGCGACCTGGAACGACTTCGGCGTTTCGATCATTTTTCCGTTCATGACGGTACCGTTGTCGAGCATATCGCCGACATTGATCAGGCAGCAGTTAAAGATCGGCTGCAAGAAGTAATCCGCGTCGTGGAAATGCAAAATACCCTGCTCGTGCGCTTTGGAGATATGCTCGGGCAGCAAAATACGCTTGGTCAGGTCTTTCGACACCTCGCCCGCGATCAGATCGCGCTGGGTAGCCGCCATGACGGCGTTTTTGTTGCTGTTCTCCTCCATAACATCCTTATTGCTGTTCTGGATGAGCGCGAGGATAGACTCATCGGTCGTATTCGCCTTGCGGACGAGCGCGCGGGAATAACGGTAGATGATATACGCCTTGGCCAGCGCGTATTTATCAAATTCCATCAGCTTGCGCTCAACGATGTCCTGAATGTCCTCAACCAGCAGTCTCGAGCGCTTTTTCGACTCGATATGTACAACGATCGCCTCAATCTGATCATCGGTAATGCGGTCGGACAACTCCACCGCAGAATTCGCTTTTTGCAGGGCTACAACAATCTTGCTTCTGTCGAAATCAACCGTCGAGCCGTCTCTTTTAATGACTTTCATTTTCACAAATTCCTTTCCCTTGCAATATTTTCTCGATATCGCGGCGCCCCGCCGCATAAATAAGCTCTTAATTCCACGATTGACAGTATAGCATATCTTGTATCTGATTTCAAGTGGATATATCAATATATTGTAGATTTTTTTATTTTTTGTAATAAGGTTACAAAATTGAAGGAAAAAAATTGTTTAAAAATTTTTATTTTGCCGTCCCGCTCCCGAAGATTTCGTCCAGCCACGCAAACGCCCGATCGGCGGCGAGCGCATAAAGCTCGGATTCCGCGGGGAGCAAAACGGAATATTTTTCGAGTCGCTCATATTCCTCCTCGAAAAAGCGCAGATCAATCCGGTAGTCCTTACCCATCAGCTCAAATTCCAGCTGTTTGTCATCCAGCCCGCGCACGGTCAGCCCGCCGCTGATTCCCACCGCCGCCTTGGAATTTTTATCCGCCGTCAGAAATCCCGCCGCCAGCAGCAGCACGATCAGCACGGCAAACGCTGTGCAAACTGCCGATTTCAAAAACAGCCGCGCCGAGCGGGCGGTGATTCCGAAGATTTCGCGCGGATATGCCCGCTCCTTTTCGGATTTATGTTGTTTTTTGCGCACTGCCGATCATCTCCCGAAAATATTTTGTCTGAAAACGGCGGCTATATACCAAAACCGCTTGATTCGGCAGTGCGTTCGGTGTAAAATATACCTATTAATAGAATAAGTATAATCGGATCGGAGAATTAAGCCATGCAGCTTCACAATATCGACGCGGTGTACGACGAAAACTCGGAGATTCTGATTCTCGGCAGCTTTCCGTCGGTCAAGTCGCGCGAGCAGCAGTTTTTCTACGCCCACCCGCAAAACCGCTTCTGGCGCGTGCTCGCGGCGGTATGCGGCGATACCGCCGACGGCGCAGCGCCCCGCAGTATCGAAGAAAAAACGGCGTTTTTACTGAAAAATCATATTGCGCTGTGGGACGTAATCCGCTCCTGCGAGATTAGCGGGTCGTCGGACAGCTCGATCAAAAACGCCGAGCCGAACGACCCCCTGCCGCTGATTCAAGCATCCCGTATTAACCGGATATTTTGCAACGGCAAGACCGCTTTTTCGCTGTATAACAAGCTGATTTTGCCGAAAACGGGAATCGCCGCGCAGTGCCTGCCCTCCACCTCGCCCGCCAACGCGGGATATTCGCTCGACCGTCTGACCGATGAGTGGCGGCGCATTTTGCAGCTCAAATAGCGGTGCGAATAACGGCGGCGGGCGCGGCGAAATAGCTATCATCTTTCATCCCGCGGCGCGCACCCGCTTAATTTCGCGCCATACCCTCCCGCTATAACAATCAACCCCCGCGGCAAAACGGTTCACGTTCCGCCTCGGGGGTGTGTTATTATGAGTTTCCCTCATCGGATTATAAGAAAAGGCACGCAGTCGATGAAGCGCGCCGTGCCGCTTTTCAGCTCCTGTCCGCGCTTGGACGGCTCGCCGCCTGCTCGCCGAGGGTATTCCGGTCCCAAAACACGCCGTCGGTATACCCCTGAATCCTGCGGTCCTGCTCCGCCGCCCTCAGCCGATACTGCGCCCACACGCAGTACCTCTCATTCTGCTCGACCCCTACAAAATGCCTGCCGAGCTTTTTGGCGACGACCGAGGTTGTTCCCGAGCCGAGGAACGGGTCCAGCACCACGTCCCCCTCGTTGGAGCTGGCGAGAATCAGCTTGGCAATCAACTTTTCGGGCTTTTGGGTCGGATGAGCGGTGTTCTCGCTCATCGACCAGAACGGCACCGAAATATCATCCCAAAAATTCGACGGATACGAGTCCCGCCACCTGCCTGTTTCCGACTGCTCCCAGTCTTTCGGCTCGCCGTTTTTTCGATAAGGCGCCAGCACCCGCCGGCGCTGTTTGACCGCGTCGGCGTGAAAGGTATACTGCGCGGAGTTGGTCGCAAACCAAATATCTTCCATGCAGTTTTTCCAGTTAGCGCGCGCCCCGCGCCCCTTTTCACGCTGCCATGTAATGCGGTTTTGTATCTTGAAATGCCGCCCGAGAACGCCGCCGATTATCATGCTCGAACGCCAATCACAGCAAACATAAATGCTGGCATTCGGCTTCAGCAGCGGCTTGATCAACCCGATCCAGCGCTCGGTGTATGCGGCATAGCTCTCGTCGTCGGTGCGGCGAAATGCATTGCCGTGAAAGTCCTTGCTGAGGTTATACGGCGGGTCGACGATCGCGAGATCGGCAAAGCCGCGCGGCATCACCTCCGCCGCCTCGGCGATATCCCCGCACACCGTGCGGTCCAGCAATTGGTGTAAACTTATCTCACCATCAATCGCGTCGCTCGGGCGCAAACATTCGGCAAGATACTCTTTGCCCTCGTCCGGCGATATATCAATGGTTTTGTTGCGTGGTGATTTCATAATGATTCCCCGTCGGCAAACACCCGATCCGCCTGCGCCGTCGGGTGCGGCTGTGTATTTGGCAAAAATATCGCAAAAACCGCCCCTTTCGGCGGCTTTTCGACAGATTGGTAATCTCTGATCAGCGATCTCAAATCAGCGATCTCCGATCAGCGGTCTGCCAGATGCTTTTTTAACGCGTAAAACGTTTCGTCGCTGATGTCATGCTCCATTTTGCAAGCGTCTTCGGCGGCGGCGTCTTTGCTCACACCGATCTTGATCAGAAAATCGGTCAGCACCGTATGCCGCTCATAGATCTTTTCGGCAACCTCGCTGCCCGCCTTTGTCAGCTCCAGATGACCGAACGCGTCCGCCGTGACATAGCCGCCGTTTTTCAGCAAGCCGAGCGCCCGACTGACGCTGGGCTTGGAAAATCCCATATACTCCCCGACGTCGACCGCGCGCACGGAGGCGTTCTTTTTCGATAAAATGAGTATCGTTTCCAGATACATTTCGCCCGATTCCTGTAAATGCATTCCACTCACTCCAAACTTGATCGGTTTTTACACAAAATCCTGCGGCAGATACCGCACCGCAAAGGATACACGCGTCATAATATGCAACACGATATGCGCCGTCAAGCGCGCTTTCTCACCTTCGGACGGGTCAGCTCATAGCTGGAGAAAATCTGCCGAAACAGCTCCTCCTCGCCGACGTCCCCGCCAAGCACGACCGTGTTCCAATGAACCTTGTTCATATGATACCCCGCGCTCACGCTTTCATAAGACGAGCGGAGGAAATCCGCCTCCATCGGGTCGCACTTCAGATTAATGCACAGCCTGCCCTCCCGCTCATAGATGAGCGCAAACGACTTTTTGTTGCCGCGGTGCCGCATGACCGTCCATTCCGTTCCCGTTTTATCGGTATCGAACGGATAATCCTCATATGCGCCGCAAAGCGAAAGGCAATGCTCGATCAGCTGCCGTCTGTCCATGCTTATTCAAACGTTTTGGGGTCGGTATAGCCGGGCTGTATCACAACATTGTCCCGATCTTTGACGAACTCGTTATATACACCCTCCCACTCGTTGAAAGCATACTGCTCAACGGATACGGAGATATATTTTTCGGGCTTGCCCATCTCCTTGCAGACCGCATCGACGATTTTTTCCGCCGCCTTTTGAATCTGCGCGTCCGACGGACCGCTGATAGTCTTGATAACAATATGGGGCATATGACTCCCCGCCTTTCTGTGAATGTTATATGTGAATAGGATTATGTGCGTTTAGCGGAGCCAAACTCCAAAATGATCATTTATGATCATTATACCACAACTTTTCGGCGATGTCTACGCCGATTTTACAATCCCGGCCCTACGGCGGCAAAAATAAAAACAGCGGAGGGGCGCCCCGCTGTTTAACTATCTTTAACTGTCTTTCGTGCCGCTTTTGGCGTCGCTATTTGCGCCGCTTTTCTCGCCGTCCGCCTCCGCCTTCGCATGAAGGCGAAGCTCCTCCTCGGTCACCGGCGGAAAAAGCATACACCCCTGAAGCCGAAACTGCCATATTTTCCGATCGAGCAGCTCCACGCTCACCCGATACCGTTTTGCCAGACACGGCTTGCAGGTGAACTGCGTACTGCCGCGGTTGACCAGCTTTT
>JBJEQI010000113.1:0-2537 GCA_051881675.1 Acutalibacteraceae bacterium | reverse complement strand
TAATTACCGGAAGTATAATGCAAAGCGCCTGAGTCGGACTGCCACCAAGACCATGTTCCGGTGGTACCCGAAGCCAGAATGGTATTCTCGCCGTTTTCAAGCTTTTTCAAGCTGCTGCCGTAGTCAGTCTGTTTCCAGCCCGAGAAATTCCAAACCTGCGACTGAACCGGCGGGATCTTCTCTCCGCGAAGCGAAGCGGAAGAAATCGTTACGCTGAAAGATTCATTATACTGACCGTTGAAGCGGACAACCAGATAGCCGCCGGCGGGCAGATTTTCATCCAGCGAGAATGTAAACTCGGGGTTGAAATCAACCGGAGCTGCTTTCGGATGAAGCTCGCAAAGCAATTGAGCGCCGCTCACATCGGGGTCAGAACTGCTTGTCGGAATAATCGGCGTGCTCGAATAATAGAGGCGAACCGAGTCATTGTCAAACCATTTTGACTCGCCCAGCTTAACGCCGAGCTTGAAGGAGTAGTTATAGCCGCCGGCGAGATAGCCGTCCAGCTTATAGTTCTCGGTAAAAATGAGCTTTTTGCCGTTGTTCTCCCATGTTTCTCCGTAAACAGTATTGCTGTTTTGCCAATAACCGTTCCAGTTGCCGTTGTGCATGGACGAGATGATCATATCGTCGGTGGAGGAAATGAACTTCACGCCGTCAGGCGCCGTGATACCGGTAGGAACGCGGGAATCCTGAAGCTTGGTGAAATCCCAGTCATAAGAGGTAATGGGATCAATAACATATTTTGACAGCTTCGCACCCATAACGCGGACAACACCTTCGTTATATTTGAGCGAGAAAGAGAGATAGCCGCCCGCCGCATAATCCTTGTCGGCGACAAAGGTAAAGTTCCAGTCGCGGACAGTCTGATCGGCAGAGTTCATCGCATGACCATCGCTCGGATCCTGAATTTTATGCAGCGTAGAGTTCTCTTGGATAGTAACCGCCTCGTCGTTCGAGAAGGTCGTATCATTGAGATGAACGATCGGCTTCGGCGAATAAAGCAGCGCCATCCAGCTACCGTCAAACCAAACGTCTTTCGTATTTATCTGAGCGCGCATGGTAATGGTAGCGGTATACTGCTCGCCCGCTTTAATATCCTCAGCCAGCTTAAAGTTGACAAACGGCGTAGCCTTCGCAGCGTTCTGGCGAATCTCTGCGCCGGTATCAGCGCTCATGTTCCAGATAACAACGCCTTGCCCGCTGTTTCTGCCGGTATAGACGATATCCGGCGTGCCTGCGGAAATGTCGCCTTTATAGACAGACTTGTTATTGCCGGATTTGTCGACGCCGGGGTAATCATAGGCGCCGTCCTTCACCGTCATACCGCTGGTCATATCCCATGTCTGCACGGTCTTGTTCGCCGCCGAAGCCGAGAACGAACCGAAAGCAAATACGGACACCAACAGCGCCGCAACCAGAACGGCTGCCGCAGCGACGGAGACGATCGCCTTCGCCTTTCCTTTTTTCATAAAATATACCTCCTAAAATTATATACTATAGTATAACTATTCAACATCCGATCCTTTCGCCCGCAAACCGAAACCACGCGGGCAAACCCGATCGGGTGCAAAATACTAAAAACAGCCGCTTGCAGAGCGCCTCTGCAATCAGCCTGATTTCAGCGCGGAAAACACAAATTTCCATATAATTTACATTAAAATTATGTATAAATCACGCCGAAACTCCATTATTTTGTCTTCCTACTTGATTATAAAGTGTTTCGGACGGATTGTCAATAGCAATTTCTTAAAAAAATTGATATTTTTAAATAATTTTAGATGGTTTACGATATTTTACATGTTGTTTGATAATTTTTACCATATTTGGATTTCGAGTGCAAAAACACCTGTGAATTTTGCCTGCCCGATTGCTGACCTTTTCGCCGCCCCATTATCGCCCACGCGATACCTATTATACTATATAGCAAAATCCCCCGAGGGGCAGAACAAACTGCCGCTCGGGGGATGCTCATTTAGGAATTGTGGCTTTTGCCGGTAGCTAAAGCCTGTCGCCTTTGCGAATTACCCGAGGAACTCGCTGACGGGGATATAGGCGTTGACAAAAGTAGCTGTCTTCTGCTCGGGAACGAGCCCCGGAACATCTTCATCCGCGTTTGCCGCCCAGACCTCACGGATCGTAATTTTGCTTGCATTCCACTGCTGGAAAATAAAGTGCAGTCGGTCGATTCGATCAATGCCGGGGAATCCGTTACCAACATAGTCCTGCATATTGTAACGAAGCCAGACTTCATTGTTATCATTATAAAGAATAATCTGAGAACCGTTCTGATGCGCCCAGTTTGTGTCGCCGACATTTTTAACATCAGCGCCTTTGCCGGATACCCATTTCCAGGTATTCGTTTCGGCAAGCTGCAGATTGATAAACGCCGAGCAATCGTCGCTTTCAACCTTGCTCTTGGAAATTCGGAAATACAGATACTGGTTGCCCGAAAGGTTGGTAACGTCCGGGATGATCTGAATAACCTTTTTGTTGCTGCCGTCAGCAGGAACCGTAAACGAAAGGCCGTTTTCATT
>JBJEQI010000112.1:0-2543 GCA_051881675.1 Acutalibacteraceae bacterium | reverse complement strand
GCCGATTTTTTCTGATGTCGACAATTTATGGGTAGATTTTTGATTTTGGATGTGCTATAATAACCGCAGGAGCGGTTATTTTGGAGTTTTGCGTTGCAAAACGTCCGAAGCGGTATATATTTATGGAAGAATAATTGCAAAGCAATTATTTAGGAGTTTGGCTTCGCCAAACGTCCGATTATGCTACCAATAGCTACGGCGGAATTCTTCAGATCGACCGAACGAAAGGCGGAATGTGTTTTGGGTCGCAGACTTTACGGCAAAGGGATCGCACCGCGGTGCGAATATTGCGCTGTCGGCGAGAGCTCGGGCGACGGTACGCTGATTTTTTGCGCGAAAAAAGGGATCCTGCCGCCCGATTTTAAATGCCGTCGGTTTCGGTATGACCCGCTCAAGCGCGTGCCGCGGATCACGCCGGAGCTTGCCGAGTTCAAAAAAGAGGACTTTGAGATATAAAGATATAAGCTTGCATTCGTCTGCCGCGGCATTTTTGGATGTGCATAACAGAATATTTTGATAAATTTACCGTACAAATTGTTTGTGTACGGTATTGATTTTTTTGGGCGAGAGATTATAATTTTAGTGTAATGATATGTGTTTTCGGCAATCAAAGAAGGTATGTCAATGAGGTTTATAAACAGATTTACCCGCGTTTTTCTCTGTGCGGCGCTGTGCGTTTTGTTCGGCGCGTCGTTTGCCGCGCACGCCGAAGGAAGCGGTGCGGTCGGGTCGGGCGATTTTTCTGCATATAATAAAAAGCTTTACGGCGACGCAGATCTCGACGGCGACATTGATATTGGCGACGTGTTTCTCATGCGCAATGCGCTGGCGGGCGCTGCTGAGCTAAATAATTCGGAGCTTGCCGACGTGGATTCCGACGGCTCGGTGAATGTTTCCGACGTTTTGAGCGTGCGCAAATATCTGGCGGGCGAGCCGTCGATCTGGGTTGGTCTTCGCCCTGATATTCGGGATTTTCGCCCCGCCCCGCCGCGGCTGACGGCGGAAAGCGCCGCCGATTCGATCACACTGCATTGGAATGTAGATTCACCGTATGACAGAGTTGTACTTTACGACGGAAAGGGCGCTGTTTTGGGCGAATTTGACTCGTCCAAAGCGGAATATACGGCGGCGGGGCTGACCGCGGCGACGAAATATGCTTTTTCGGCTGTCGCCGTTACCGAGAACGAATACGGCAGGTTTGAAAGCGAAAAAACCGAGATCACAGCCGCTACCCGTCTTTTAACGCCCGACACATGGGCAAACGGGACGTCCGCTTCACAGGTGGCGATCAGCTGGCATGAAAACAGCACCTACGAGCGGGTTGAAGTTTATTATGCCGACATCGGTGAAGATAATTGGGTTCATTATACAACGGTCGGCGGTGCGGAATGTCCGGTATTTATTAACGGGCTGGAGGCAGGAAAAAGATACGATCTGAAGGTTCGGGCGTTTGCGACTGTCGGAGGAGAAGAGGTTTCCAGCGACTATTCCGTTAAGCATTATGCAACGACCAGACCCGGCAACATCCCCTCGATCGCGGTCAAGTCCAAGAACGACAGCAGTATCACGCTGGCGTGGGACGCTGCGGATGCGGCGCAGACCTATGAGATCTACCGCTCCTCCTCGCAAAACGGCAGCTACAGCCGCATCACCGCCGTTTCGGGAACGACATATACCGACAAAAACTTAAAGGACGAAACGACGTATTTTTATAAAGTCAGGAGCTATATGACGATCGGTACCACCCCTTATGCGGGCGCCTATTCCAAGATCGTTTCCGCCAAGACCGACAACCGTATTTATTATCAAACCGTAAAATACGGCACGTCCTATATGGGTCAGGTGCTGACGGCATATATCTTCAATCCGAACAGCACCAAAACGCTTTTCTGCGACTTTGCCGTGCACGGCTTTGAGGACGAGTATTACCGCGACGGTCAGGTGCTGGTCAACTGCGCGAAGAATATCATCAATTATTATAACGAGCATATCGGCGAGCTGAAAGGCTGGCGGCTGGTGATCGTCCCCTGCGCGAACCCCGACGGCACCTATAAAGGAACGAACAATCAGCGCGCCCAGGCGACGGCGTTCGGCCGCTGTACGGCGAATCATGTGGATATGAACCGCGATTTTAAGTCGGGCGGCTTCAAGGCGAAAGAGAGCGACGCGCTGCGCAACCTGATCGTGAAATATAAGCCGACCTATTATATCAATTTTCACGGCTGGCTGGATACCACGCTCGGCGACAGCACGATCGGTTCGGCATTCCGCAGTGCGCTGGGTCTTTCGGGTAATCAGGACGGGCAGTACGGCGCGGAGAAAGGCTATATCATCGGCTGGGTGAAGAACAATGTCCGCGCGAAAGCGTGTCTGGTGGAGTTCAAGAATCCGTCGAACGCGAATTATAAAAAGGTCATTACCGGTCTGAACAAGTTAATGAAATGAGCGGGAATCGCCGAAAACGATCAGCAGCGTCGGAATTATCCGATGCTGTTTTTGTCTGTGCGGATTTGGGCGGGGGATGACGCGGCAACAGACGAGCT
>JBJEQI010000111.1:0-2545 GCA_051881675.1 Acutalibacteraceae bacterium | reverse complement strand
ATGAAATTCATGCTGATAAGCGACAACCACGATACCCTTGTCGGAATGCGGCTTGCGGGAATCGAGGGAGTTCTGGCTCACGACGCGCATGAAGTCGAATCGGCGCTTCAAAGTGCAATCGCCGATGAAAACACGGGCATCATACTGATCACCGAAAAGCTGGTGCCGCTGTGTCCCGATACGATCTACGAGCTGAAGCTGTCGCATAAGCGGCCGCTGATCGTCGAAATCCCCGACAGGCACACCTCTGCGGGGCGCTCGGCAGGCTCGATCACCAAGTATATCAAAGACGCTATCGGCGTTAATCTCGAATAATCGGTTTACCCAATCACGAAAGGAAATGACGGCATGATGGTCAACAATACCCTAAGCAAATATGTCGACGCGATAACCGCCGAGGCGCGGCAGGCCGAGGAAGAAGCCAAAGCCGCGATCGCCGAATATAAAGAGGATCAGCTTGCCCGTTTCAAGGCGTCCGCCGAAGAGGCAAGCCGCAGCGAGATCTCCCGCCGCACGGCAGTGATCTCGCAGGACATCGGCAGGGATTTTTCTGCAAAAGAGATCGCGCTTCGCAGTCAGATCTTCACCAAACGCGAAGAGATTAAAAACGCGGTATTCTCCGCCGCCGCGGGGCGGCTGCGGGAATTCACCGAAACCGATGAATATGAGCAGTTTGTCGTTTCCTCCGCCCGCGAGATCAAGAAAAACCTCATCGGCAGAGATAAGGTCATCACCGTTTATCTGCGCGAGTGCGACCTGCGGCTGAAATCCGCGATCGAGGAGGCGTTCGGCTTCCCCTGCGATTTTGTAATCGACAACACTATTAAAATCGGCGGCATCAAGGCAAAATTCTCGCGCGTCGTGCTGGACGATACGCTGGATTCCCGCCTTTCCTCCAATCTTGACTGGTTTGAGGAAAATTCGGCGCTTGACATTAAGTAAATAAAAGGCAGGTTAGTTCCCATGTCGCAAAACAATGTTATCTTCGGTATCAACGGACCTGTTGTAACCGTTAAAAATTCCACCGACTTTTCCATGCTCGAAATGGTGTATGTCGGTAAAGAGCGGCTGATCGGCGAGGTCATCGGCATCGACGGCGAAACGACCACCATTCAGGTGTATGAGGAAACCGTCGGGCTGAAGCCCGGCGAGCCTGTGATTTCTACCGGCGAGCCGCTGAATCTGACCCTCGGCCCCGGTATCATTTCCAACATCTTCGACGGCATCGAGCGCCCGCTTTCCGACATTGAAAAGGCGTCGGGCGCGTTCATCTCAAAAGGCTCGTCGATTCCCGCGCTTGATCAGCAAAAGCTGTGGGACGTTACCGTTACCGCCGCCGTCGGCGATACGCTCTCGGGCGGCGAAATATATGCGCACTGCCCCGAAAGCGAAACGATCACGCATTATATCATGGTGCCTCCCCTGCTCTCGGGAACGGTCACTTTTGCCGCGCCGAGCGGGCAGTACCATGTCAATGATACCGTTTTGAAGCTCAAAGACAGTATGGGCAAGGAGCATGATCTGACCCTGTGCCAGCAGTGGCCGATCCGCAATCCCCGCCCGGTGAAAAAGCGCCTGGAAAGCACTATTCCGCTGATCACGGGTCAGCGCATCGTCGATACGATGTTCCCCGTGGCAAAGGGCGGCACCGCCGCTATCCCCGGCGGATTCGGAACCGGCAAAACCATGACCCAGCACCAGATCGCCAAATGGTGCGACGCGGACATCATCATCTATGTCGGCTGCGGCGAACGCGGCAACGAAATGACGCAGGTTCTCGACGAGTTCGGCGGTCTGATCGACCCGCGGACGGGGAAAAAGCTGACCAACCGTACCGTGCTGATCGCGAACACCTCAAATATGCCTGTTGCGGCGCGCGAAGCGTCGATCTATACGGGCGTCACCCTGGCCGAATATTACCGCGACATGGGCTACGACGTCGCCATGATGGCGGATTCCACCTCCCGCTGGGCGGAAGCGCTCAGGGAGATCTCGGGGCGGCTGGAAGAAATGCCCGCCGAGGAGGGCTTCCCCGCCTATCTTCCCTCGCGTCTGTCGGAGTTTTATGAACGCGCGGGCCGAGTCGAGGCGCTCAGCCAAAAGCAAGGCTCCGTCACGGTCATCGGCGCCGTATCGCCGCAGGGCGCGGACTTTTCCGAGCCTGTAACGCAAAATACCAAGCGCTTTACCCGCTGCTTCTGGGCGCTGGATAAGGCTCTCGCCTATGCGCGCCACTATCCCGCGATCAACTGGATCTCGAGCTACAGCGAGTATGACGGCGATCTTGCCCGCTATTACGATGAAAATGTCAATCCCGGCTTTATGCAGGCGCGCACCGAGCTGATCGCCATTCTGCGCGAAGAAAGCTCGCTGATGGAGATTGTCAAGCTGATCGGCGCGGACGTTTTGCCCGACGATCAGAAGCTGATCATCGAAATCGCGCGCGTTATCCGCGTCGGCTTTTTGCAGCAGAACGCCTTCCATAAAGACGATACCTCTGTCCCGCTCATCAAGCAGTATAAAATGATGAGCACAATTCTCTATC
>JBJEQI010000110.1:0-2552 GCA_051881675.1 Acutalibacteraceae bacterium | reverse complement strand
TGGAATAGATCTTCTTCAGGTTGGAATCAATGATGTTCGACCACTTGTCGCAAAGCGAGTCAACGTTCGCCTTACCGGAGAGCATTTCGCTGGTGAAGTACACATACTTATAGTCGCCGCCGTAGGTAATGATACCCTCAAACAGACGGTTGACCTTGGGCATCTCCCAAAGAGAATTAATAAACGCAGCAGCGCTGTTGTTGATCCATACCTGCGAACCGGCCTCATCATAAGCGGGGTTCATCCAATACTCAAGAGCATAGGAAGCTGCTTCAATGTGCTTAGCACCAACGGGGAAGCCCCAAAGCTGAGGAGTTGCCGAAACAACCTGCTTCTTACCCTTCGGGCAGGGCAGCGGAACATATCCGAGCGAGAAGGAGAGGTTCTCATAACGCTCGCCTTTCTGCAGCGCCCAAGAGTTTTCGATCATCATAGCGGTTTTGCCCGACATGAAGCTGTCACGGTTAAGACCCGCGTTGAGGATCTTATACTGACCGGACGAAGTCAGGTCGTTGATCCACTTATAGCAATCTCTGTATGTTTTGCTCTTAATGTTGTTGACGAGCTTGCCGTTCTTCATAGCGACAGCGTCTTCGCCGCAGGTGCCGACAAGGTCGATTGCGTGATACTCGCAGGTAACCGCCGCGGTGATCTTCGCCTTCTTCTGAATCTGCTGAGAAGTCGAAACGAAGGTATCCCAATTCCAGTTGCCCTTGCTGTAAAGGGTATACGGATCGGTAACGCCCGCTTTCTTGAACATATCGGCATTATACAGCATAAAGCCCATCATCGTATGCGAGGTGCCCTTAACGAGAACGCCGTACTGCTTGCCGCCCCAAGCGAGCTGCTGCATCGAGGCCTTATCATACATCTTATCGTTCAGGTGAAGCTTGCCGTTGGTGATCGGCTGGAAGTAATCCTGAATGATAGCAGTCGGATAAGCCGAGCCGGTGATCGCCGCAATGTCGGGAGCGTTGCGCTGCATCTTCAGAGCAGACAGCTGCGACATATAGTTATCGTGAACATACAGCCACTTGATCTTGATGCCGGTTTCTTTTGTAAAGGTTTCCATTTTCGCCTTTTCAAAAGGAAGTGTCGGCCACCAGATCATGATGGTAACGGTCTGACCCTTCAGGCTCTTCGGAACCTTTTTAAGGAAAGCAGCTTTGCCCTCCTCATCAATGGTATCCGAATAGTTGAAGTCCTTGCCGCCGTACTGGCCGTTGTCGACAAAAGCCGAACCGCCGCCGGAGGTGTTCTTTTTGGTAACACTGACGCCTCCCTCATTAACAACGGTATCTTCATCATCGTCGGAATCGCCGAAATCAGCGTCGCCGACTTTGTGCGTTGATTTTGTTTTGCTTGTATCGCCCGTGTTGGTTTCGCCGCAGGAGGTAAAAGCAAACATCATGCAGGCGATAAGCATCGCTGCCAAAATCATGTTCAGAAGTCTTACAGATTTTTTCATTACGAACAATCCTTTCTAAATAATTTTTAATCAAAAATGCGCGAAAAATTTCACACATATAAGATTCGCAATACATGAATAAAATTTATCTTGTTTGACAAAAATTATAATATATGCTATACTAACGACTTGTAATAGGTTTGTTTCCCGCGAGGCGGGACACACCGCGCAAAAGGAAGGCGTTATATATGTATATATCATCGGAAAACAAGCAGACCGGCGAACACGTCGCGCTGCTCAAAAGCACAGTCCGCGTTACCGCGGCAGGCCATTTCTCCGAGCAGAATCGGCTCGGCGTCAAAAATGACGAAAAGAGCCAAACGCTGATCTATCTGGAAAAAGGGAGCGGTGAAATCCGCTGTGAGAATCAGTCGGTCGGGATCGAGGCGGGAGATGTTATGCTGCTCCCCTCTGCTCCCCTGCTCGACGTCGTACTGTCCGATCAAGGCAGCTCGCACATCTACTGGGTGAAGTTCATGGGTATCTCCCCGCAGGAGTGCCAAGATATTTCAAGCCTTGAGCCGCTAACACCCGCTCACTGCCCGAACGCCTACATTCCCGAGAGTGTTAAAAGCATTATCCTCGAGCTGAACAAGAACCAAAGCTTCTCCTCGGAGATCGCCTCCGCCAAGCTGATCGGTATGCTGCTCTTAACGGCGCAGCAACTGTCGGTCGAAGCCGAAACGGCAAGCATTCGCGAGATCATTCAGTTCATCCAGAACAATTATATGTATAACACACCGATCGGCGACTATGCCAAGCGCTGCGGAATGAGCGTTCCGAATTTCATTCGGCTGTTCAAGCGGGCGAGCGGTATGTCGCCCCACGATTATAAGCTGAGCATTCGCATCGAGCGGGCAAAGATCATGCTCGCAACGACCGACAGCTCGGTCACGGATATTTCGATCCAGATCGGATTCAACGATCAGTTCCAGTTCAGTCGGTACTTTAAGAAGAAGACGGGAATGTCGCCGATGAGCTACCGCAGCAGTTCAAAGCAAAACCCTCAATAAACAGCCGACTGCTTCAAATTCAGGGGAATATGGTCAAAATTTAGAATTAATTCTCAGCCCGAACAAATGAA
>JBJEQI010000109.1:0-2553 GCA_051881675.1 Acutalibacteraceae bacterium | reverse complement strand
CGAAAAAAGTCAACCGCAGATCATCATTTCACCGAAAAAACCAGAATCATTTACGAATAATTAACACTTTTCTCCTCAAAAATAGTATAATCATAGTTATAACACGATTAAACCGATCAAGAATTATCGTCTGAGGAGCGGATGAATCTCATGTTTAGAGGAAGGTTACAGCAGTTTATGTACGGCAGATACGGCGCCGATCAGCTGTCGTTTGCCATGGTTTTGGCGGCCGTCGTTCTGAATATTATCTCGCTGTTTTTTCGGTGGACGGCAATCGTCTACATGATCATCCGCCTGATCGGGCTGGCGCTGCTGGTGTATTCGTTTTATAGAATGTTCTCGCGCAATATCGAACAGCGCCGCCGCGAAAACGATTGGTTTCTCCGCCATTTTCCGCGTGTAAGAGGCGGCTGCCGCAGCGGTTGCGGCACGCAGGACGGATACAGCAGCTACGGCTACGATTATCACGAAAACGCCCGTCGGGTGAAATATAAGGAAGATAAGAAAAACTATAAATATTTCAAATGTCCGAGCTGTGCGACCAAGCTGCGCGTGCCGCGCGGAAAGGGAAGACTGACGATCACCTGCCCGAAATGCCGCAGTACTTTTAAGGGCAAATCCTAAGTCGGGCTCGCAAAAAGTATTTTATATATTATTATGTAAACTAATTCAGGGGGAAAATTCACATGACGCCGAAAGAATCCAGAAACAAAGCGCTCGGGCAAAGCGTGATCAAAGCGCTGAAAAGCCGCCATTTTGACGCCTATTATGCCGATACGTCCGACGACGCGGTTCGCCTTGCGCTGGGGCTGATCAACGAGGGCGAGAGCGTTTCATGGGGCGGGTCAATGACGATTCGCGACATGGGGCTGACCAAAGCGATCATCGACAGCGGCGAATATACGGTGCTGGACCGCGATAACGCCAAAGATGGCGAAGATATTGCGCGCATGGCGTTTAGCTGCGATACATATCTCATGAGCGCCAACGCCCTGACCGAAGACGGTGTGCTGGTCAATATGGACGGCAACGGCAACCGCGCCGCGGCGCTGATTTTCGGGCCGAAGAGCGTGATTGTGTTGGTCGGCGTTAATAAGATCGTCCGCGATACGGATGCGGCAGTTTCCCGCACGAGAAACACCGCCGCGCCGATCAATGCCGCGCGGTTTAACATTTCCACACCCTGCAAGCAAACGGGCGTCTGCGCCGACTGCAAGTGTGAGGACAGCATTTGTGCCAATCTGGTGATCACGCGGCTCTGCCGCCCCGCGGGGAGGATCAAGGTGATCATCGTCGGCGAGGAGCTGGGGTATTAACAGCGCCCAACCGATAATTATATGTATTTTTGCCGACTGCTGCGAACGCGGTCGGCTTTTTTGCGCTCTTTGCGCCGCTAAGGCTCCATAATTCAGCGCACATTCACGGGCGCGATAATATTTTCACTCGTCCTTTCATATATTGAATCAAAGAGAAAGGATGATGAAGCCAATGATCGCGACAAGAGCAAATGATGATTTTTACGCCGCACTGCCGACCGCGCAGGAGCTGCCGTTTGAGCCGGAGCCCGAGGAGGACAGCGCTCGCAATTTTGCCGCAGAGGAGAGCGCGCAGGAAGCCCTCACGCCGAAAAGTATCGACCGCACGTTTCGCTATATGATCTCGCAAATCGTTGTCTGCGCCGCAGCCCTGCTCGCCGTGCTGGCGCTGAAAATGATCGGCGGCTATTATTATGATTATGCGAGAGCGGTTTTTGATGATTGCTACAATCAGCCGATCAATAAGTCGCAGGTGCTTGGAGAAAAGCAGGCACGGGCGGTGGTCGCGGCGCAGTCGACGGTTTACGGCATGGGCGGCGAGAGCGACGATAACGGCGTTGCACGCATTGAAAACAAGTCGGAGCTGTCAAGCGTTCAGACCGCGGCTATCGGCACGATCAACAAGATGATCTGCCCGGTCGACTCCAAAACCGTCACCTGCGAATATGGCTACCGCATCCACCCCGTGACGGGGAAACGCTCGTTTCACACTGGAATCGACATTGGCGAGGATATGCGCAAAAATATTTTCTCGGTGCTGGACGGCAAGGTCAAGCGCGCCGTTCACGACGACCCCGACTACGGCAACTATCTGGTGATCACCCACTCGGGCGGCGTTGACACGATGTATGCGCACTGCGACAGCCTCAAGGTCAAGGCGGGCGATCGCGTGAAGAAAGGGCAGGTCATCGCGCTGGTCGGGACTACGGGGCTTTCCACGGGTCCGCATCTTCATTTTGAAGTCCGCATCAACGATACCCGCTTAAATCCGCGCTGGTTCATCAATATCGGTGACCAATAATGCAGATTCGGCTGTTCGGATGTAAAATTTATGTTTCGCTGCTGTTTTTAACGGCGGTTTCACTGATCATGCTGTTAGACAAAAGCGGATTGATGCTGTTCGGATTTATCGCGGTATTTGTCCACGAGCTCGGGCACCTTATCGTGATGGTGATGTGCGGCGCGCCGCCCGATGAAGTGATCATGCAGCCGGCCGGCATACTGATCAAGCGCCGCG
>JBJEQI010000108.1:0-2564 GCA_051881675.1 Acutalibacteraceae bacterium | reverse complement strand
GCCGGCAGATCAGCTCGACGGTACAGCCGATTCCGCTCAAAATGCGGCGGCACAGGATAAGCTTGCGACAAGCACCAAAAAGGCGGGCAAGGCGGCGAAAGACAATATACAATCTTTTGATAAGCTGAATGTGCGCCAAAAAGATACATCGACAGCATCTGCGGACACATCTACGGGCGCTGTGTCGGGGACAAGCGCGGCTCCGAAAGCGACGTCGGGCATAGCGATGAAAGCCGATATTCAGGACGGAGTTTCGCCGAAAGTCAGGAGAATGGCGGACAATATCAAGGACGCCATAAAGAAGATAGCGGATATTATAAATCAATTTATGCCGCTTATACAAGGCGTCGGGACGGCGTTCGGCATAGTTTTTGCCGTCGGACGGATCAAGAAGTTCATTAAAGTATTTGAGAAAATTCCCGGCTTGATACCTTTGCTTACATCCTTGAAAATGGCGATACAAAGAATCGGCATAACGGCTCTGCGCGGACACTCTCAGGTGTTGCGCTTGACCGACGGAGTGAACGACACGCAAAAGTCGCTTAAAGGCTTTATGGCGAATCTGTCTCCGATGCAAAAGGCGGTGGTCACCATAGCGGGATTGGCGGCGGTATTTACAACCGCTAAAAGTGCATTCAAGGATGTCGCCAAGGGAACAAGATCGGTTTGGAGCGCGCTATGCCAGCTTCTTCCCGTTGTAATTGCGGTCGGCGCGGCAATGATGGCGATGTTTCCCCAGCATGCGGTTTTAGCCGGTGTTGTAGCGGGCATCACCGCAGTTGTGGGCGTTATCGCAGGATTTGCCGAAGCGGAAAAAGAAGCAGAGCAGGCGAGGATCGACGAGTACTTCTCGGGAGTTGCCGTGAGCACGGAAGACCTTGCGGAATCGCTGGCGCCGATGACCGAACGCTATGATTCTCTTAATCAGAAAATGGAAGAGCATCGGCAGAAGTCGCAGGAGATCAGCGATGAATACAATAAAGCGTCCGATTCGCTGGATATTATGTTTACACAGCTGTCAGCCGGCGAAACGACGGTTCCGAACAGCGCGCAGGTCATCTATGACGGACTGATTGCGGTCGGCGAAAGCGTTAAAAAATCCGCCGACGAGGATGCGTCCTATTATATGTCGCACTGGAAAGAAGTTTTTGACAATGTCGGAACCCTGACAAGCGCCGAACAGGGCGAAATCCTCAATAATATCCAACAGCTGAGCATCGATAAAAAGAAAAAAGTCGATGAAATCGAGCAGGAAATTACTAAGATTCACGACGGTGCCAAATCGCGAAATGTCGGCAAAACGGTTGAATATACCAAAGAGGAGCTTATAAAGCTTCAAGGGTTTCAGGACGATCTGGACGCGCTGATGAGCCTTGAACGCAATAAGGAACTGGAAAAATCAAAAATCCAGTCGGCACAGCTGTACGACGACATCAAGAGCGGCAGAAAGAAAGTAAACAAGGACACTTATCAGGAACTGCTTGACGAAGTCGCAAAAGGCGAGCAGGATGCGGTCGACAAGGCAAAAGAAATACAAGCCGAGGGACTGGCGAATGCGGAGAGCAATTTGACTGCGGCGCGCCAAGTTTACGGTGAAAACAGCGACGAGTATGAGAAAGCTTATGCCGATTACACCACAATGGTGGATCAGACTAATCGCGAATTCACAAAAGCCATGGAGGAAGCGGCGCTCACGGCGAATACTACCCGAACCATGCTTAAAGAAAAACTGAGTGAAGATTTAAAACCTCTCGACGAAACCCAGAAAAAGATTGATGAGTTGGCTGGTGTGACGAATGAGCTGGCAAACTCATCTCGAAATGTTCAAGATTTTGTAAACAAGGGCAGACTAGGCGCGGAAGAATACAAAAAGTTAAATGATAAAGTCAAAGAGCTGAAAGAAAAACAGCAGAAATTGACAAAAGAGCTTGAAAACAACGATAATGCTTCTAAGGACTTCTTCGGCACATGGAAACTGAAAACTCCGGGACTGAAAAACGAGCTTAAGGGAATTATCGGTGCGGTCGATACAAGTATTGATAAAAGCGTCAAAACCTTTGCCAGTTACGGAACGTCGAGCGCCGATGAACTGAAAAAGGGCATAAGCTCCCGATACAGCGAGGTCAAAGCAACCTCCGAAAAGATGGGCAAGAACTTGACGGACGGATTGTCTAAAGGTATCAAGGACAATAAAAAGGATTCTACTAAGGCCGTCGGCGATACCGCTGACGACATGGAAAAAGAGTTCCGAAAAAAGACCGATACGCACTCACCCTCGAGGAAATATAAAAGCCTCGGCGAATTTCTGATTCAGGGGTTGATCAACGGAATCAATGGCACGAAAAAGGCGGCGATCAGGGCTTTCACCGAGCTTTTTAACGCAATTCTCGATAAAGCGCAGAAGTTCTCCGACCGTTTTCGCCAAGGCATGAGCGGCACGATCAGCGGATTCGCCGCATCCATGAACAGCGCTACGGTCAATCCGAAAGACGGCAGGATTGTGTATACAAAAATGCCCGAGGTTAGGATTCCCAAGCTGGCAACAGGTGCGGTCATACCGCCAA
>JBJEQI010000107.1:3175-11220 GCA_051881675.1 Acutalibacteraceae bacterium | reverse complement strand
TTTAGGGCTTTGCCCGAAAATGAAATACCACCCGCTATGCGGGTGGATTTTTATTTGTTGTCGGGCGGCTATGAGGTGAAAAAAGTATAATTCTTTGATTGATAGTCCGTTTTATGGGACAGTGGCTTTGCTATACTGTAATCACAAAGCCAAGGAGGGTGAGTTCAATGAAATCGAACCGAGAAGTTTATATCACGATTACAGGTATGCGCAATTATCACGGAATGCTGCCTTTTAAGATCGGCAGCACTCTGCGCCTGCGCAAGGATTACGGCAACGCCTACGACAGCGAGGCGATCGCTGTTGAGTCGTCGGATTTCGGCGTGGTCGGGTATGTGGCGAACAGCACCAATACCGTGGCGATGGGGACGTACAGCGCGGGCAGGCTGTATGATAAGATCGCCGACAGTGTCAGCGCAACGGTATTGTTTGCCACACATTCCAGTGTCATCGCGGCGGTGGGCGTGACGGCGCAGATGTTCCCGTCGGTGGCGAATATGCAAGGCGAAACGCTTTTGCCGCCGATCGGCAAATTCGGGTTTTAAGCGCGGCGTTGTTCTGCTTTAAGCGGCGTAAAAGCAAAAAAGACCTTGCAGAAGAAATTCTGCAAGGTCGGATTTGTTTTTTACATTATAAGCGAGTATCATTTTGCCGATCGGTTTGCTTGCGGAGATGAGCATCGCGTCGCAGTGTATCTTTGGTCGCAGCCGCTATATCACGGATACCAGAGATTTTGGAGGTGCGTATACAACGCTTAAATATGCCGGTCGTCAGCAAAAAGAAATTATCAATTTGGCAGACAGATAAAAGCTGTCATATGCAACGATTTTCGGCGTAAAAAAAGACCTTGCAGAATTGCTTCTACAAGGTCTAAACTTGATATTTAATTTTGCCTTATGGCTGATAAATGGTTTTACCCATTAACATAGTATAGACCTTGTATTTTTATTATAGCAGACACTTATTGAAATTTCAAGAACCATAGCGGAAATTCGCTATAATATAAGCATATTTCACTCTCTCATCCGAAAAATATCTCCGAAAAATTTGAAAATTTTAAGCCCTGTAAACCCTCAATTATTGAAAGGTTATTATTACATTTTTACCGAAAATCGCATAAATCCCTTATAAGTCATCAATTATTGGGCTTTACCGAAAATCACCGAAAACACATATAATAGTAGCACTGTTTCATTGGTATTATAAAGACAAAAAACCATCAATCACATTCAATGATACAGTGAACACCTATTAAGTATCATATATTATCAAAATAAAGATATAGTCTACTTAATAGGTGTTATGTTATAGAAGTAAATAGGGTTACGGTATATATACTATATATGTAATATGTATAATATTTCTCTATGGATTTTGCCTATACTTTTCACGGCTTTTCCATATAATGTATATGGTTATTCCCTATATGCACCAATTTCTATGAATGTGTATTCATTGGCTTTAGCTTGCTCAAAAAAGACCGTACATTCAGGTGTACCCACCATACATATACTAATGCCACTATTGTTAATTAGCTGTGTGAGCATACCAACAAGATTTTTGCCGTTCTTTGAGTTGACAACATTCTGTATTTCATCAACGATTAAAATTCCGATATGGTTTAATGCAATAGAACTGACAAGCCCGATAAGCATATCAGTTGTGGCGGTTCTTGATTTGATACAGTAATTATAATAGTTGGTTTCAAGTGCTTCATCTACCTTGCGTAAAATCTCTAATAATAAACCTTTCACAGAGGAATCAAACGGACATTGAACCACAAGGCATGGAATGACTTTTGCATATGGTTTTTCAATTTCAATTATACGATTTTCCGATATAAGGGTAATAGCTCTGCTTATGGCACTTGATTTTCCTATACCGCTGCAACCTATTATTGTAAAGCTATCCGAACCGCCAACAATACCGTTATATTCTTGCCCAATTATTCCTTTATGGTTTTCATAATGCTGTTGTATAGCGGTCTTTGTGCCTTTTTTCTGCATTGAGCGGAGCAATGCCAAATACAATTTTGAATATATTTCTAATGACATTCGAGAGGGTATATAGAGCTTGTATAAATCAGATAATGCCATTAACCGTGTAGGTGTATTCTCGTTGCGTATTCTATCGTCATAAGCAGGGATTACCGACAAGGCAGTGTATAGAGCTTTGCCTGATTTCATTTCCGGCATCGCAGATAAATAATCTTTATACATCATTCAGCGCCTCCCATAATATCAATATGTTGTTTAGTTCGTTCTCTTTGCCTTGTTTCTCTTATGGATTTTATATTTGCATCACCGACAGCGGCACTATTTGAAATAACCCTGATATGCTCTGCAAGGTCAATTTTAGCCTGTAGATTTTCATCATTAACCGATTGTATCAACTGTTTTTTAGCGGATTGCATTTGCTGTATTTCTTCAAGAGATTTGCCGGTAAATCGGGATTCTATCAAAATAAATTCCGTATATTTGCTGTTTTCTATAACCCATACAGAGGAAACATTATCAGAATTAAAGGCAACTACAGCAGTAGGGTGGGTACAAATTCCGGTTATGTTCGATAAATCATTTATGCTGCATTCTGTGTATTCGGTCAATTCCGCTGTGTTTATCCACTGTGGAACAACTCTTTTTATACAATTTACAATGAGGGCTTTGTCGTTTTCAGTTTCAAGCACACGTACAATATTATTATCTTTTTGCAATAACTTATTTTTCAGCATCAATAACCAGCCCCCAATCATTAACACCACGATTCAGCCAATATGAGCGTGATGCATCCAAAAGTTTTACGGTCAGTGGTTTTAATAAGTGCTTGCGGAATACACATTCACGAACCAATAAATCACCGTTTGATTTTGTGCAAAGAAAATCTGTGTTGTATTCCCCGATTTCTTCACCATCAAGCGGAATATTGCATTGTATTTCCGTTATATCATCATTACTTTGCAGACTATCCAAATAAGCAAGCTGTAATTCGTTGTAAGTTCTGCAAACCTCTTTTGATTTGCTGACAGATTTCTTTATACATCTGCCTTTGTAGTTTTTCTTAATCATAGAATCCACCTTTCTGATTTCCCAAAAATGTTCCCAAAAACAGCATATTATTTCCCAAAAACGAAAACACCTCCCAAAAACATATTTGCTGTTATCGGTACTATTTCTGAAAAGCATTGATTTTACTGCATTTCTGCCACTTTCAAGAATACAAGAGATTTTCCCAAAAACATACTTTTTCAAATACTCTATGTCATTGTGCGAAGCTGTTTATCAACTTTGATGCAAAAATCGTTATCAACAGCACCGCCGCAAATAATGTAAATAAAATTCCTGTTTTATTTACAGAAACGCAGTATTTACAAGGCTTTTTCTATGATTTTTGGGTAAAAAAAGACCTTGTAGAATTGCTTCTACAAGGTCTAAATTTGATATTAAATTTTGCCTTATGGCTGCTAAATGGTTTTACCCATTAACAGCAAACTCAAATTATTCAGCGTCGGCGATTGCGGCCTGCGCAGCGGCAAGGCGGGCAATCGGAACACGGAACGGCGAGCATGAAACATAGGTCATGCCGAGCTTGTGGCAGAACTCAACCGAAGTCGGGTCGCCGCCGTGCTCGCCGCAGATACCGATATGCATCTCGGGACGAACCTTTTTGCCGAGATCGACAGCCATTTCCATGAGCTTGCCAACGCCGTTCTGATCGAGTCTTGCGAACGGATCGCTCTCGAAGATCTTAGCGTCATAGTAAGCGTCGAGGAACTTGCCTGCGTCGTCACGGCTGAAGCCGAAGGTCATCTGAGTCAGATCGTTGGTGCCGAAGCAGAAGAACTCCGCTTCTTTAGCGATCTCGTCAGCGGTCAGCGCGGCTCTCGGGATCTCGATCATGGTGCCGACCTCGTATTTCAGCTCAACGCCTGCGTCGGCGATGACCTGATCCGCAGCCTTAACGACCATGTTCTTAACATATTTCAGCTCTTTGACTTCGCCAACCAGCGGGATCATGATCTCGGGAACGATGTTCCAATCCGGATGAGCCTTTTTCACATTGATAGCAGCCTTGATAACCGCCTTTGTCTGCATAACTGCGATTTCGGGGTAGGTTACGGCAAGACGGCATCCGCGGTGACCCATCATCGGGTTGAACTCGTGCAGAGAAGCGATGATAGCCTTGATCTGCTCAACGCTCTTGCCCTGCGCATCGGCGAGCGCCTTGATGTCCGCCTCGTCGGTGGGAACAAACTCATGCAGAGGCGGATCGAGGAAGCGGATGGTAACAGGGGTGCCCTCGAGAGCTTCATAGAGCTTCTCAAAGTCAGACTGCTGCATCGGCTCGATCTTAGCCAGAGCGGCTTCGCGCTCTTCAACGGTATCGGAGCAGATCATCTCACGGAATGCGCCGATTCTCTCGGGATCAAAGAACATATGCTCGGTACGGCAAAGACCGATGCCCTCTGCGCCCAGCTCGCGGGCTTTCTTAGCGTCTGCGGGGGTGTCGGCGTTGGTGCGAACCTTGAGCTTTCTGTATTTGTCAGCCCAAGACATGATTCTGCCGAACTCACCGGCGATAACAGCGTCTACGGTCGGGATGATGCCGTCGTAGATGTTACCGGTCGAACCGTCGATCGAGATATAATCGCCCTCGTTGTAGGTCTTGCCCGCAAGGGTGAATTTCTTATTAGCTTCGTCCATATTGATGTCCGAGCAGCCGGATACACAGCAGGTACCCATACCGCGGGCAACAACAGCTGCGTGAGAAGTCATACCGCCGCGGACTGTCAGGATACCCTGAGAAGCCTTCATACCGGTGATGTCTTCGGGAGAGGTTTCCAGACGAACGAGAACGACCTTTTCGCCGCGGGCGTTCCAAGCTTCGGCGTCTTCAGCAGTGAAGACGATCTTGCCGCAGGCAGCTCCGGGAGAAGCGCCCAGACCCTTGCCGACGGGGGTAGCCGCCTTCAGAGCCTTGGAATCGAACTGCGGGTGCAGCAGCGTGTCAAGGTTACGCGGATCGATCATCTGAACAGCTTCCTGCTCGGTTCTCATGCCCTCGTCAACGAGATCGCAGGCGATCTTCAGCGCCGCCTGAGCGGTACGCTTGCCGTTACGGGTCTGAAGCATGAACAGCTTTCTGTCCTGAATGGTGAACTCCATATCCTGCATATCACGGTAGTGATTTTCCAGTGTTTTGCAAACCTGCTGGAACTGCTCGAAAACTTCGGGCATGATCTCAGCCATTTTCGAGATCGGCATAGGAGTACGAACGCCGGCAACAACGTCTTCGCCCTGCGCGTTCATCAAAAACTCGCCCATGAGCTTCTTTTCGCCGGTGGCGGGGTCGCGGGTAAAGGCAACGCCGGTACCCGACTCATCCGACCAGTTGCCGAACGCCATTTCCTGAACGTTGACAGCGGTGCCCCATGAATACGGGATATCGTTGTCGCGGCGGTATACGTTGGCGCGGGGGTTGTCCCACGAACGGAAAACGGCTTTAACCGCGCCCATCAGCTGCTCTTTCGGATCGGTCGGGAAATCCTCGCCGATCTTGCTCTTATACTCAGCTTTGAACTGACGCGCAAGCTCTTTCAGATCGTCGGCGGTGAGGTCAACGTCCTGCGTAACGCCCTTAGCGGCTTTCATCTCGTCGATGAGCTCCTCGAAGTATTTCTTGCCGACTTCCATAACAACGTCGGAATACATCTGGATAAATCTGCGATAGCAGTCCCATGCCCATCTTTCGTTGCCGGTCTTTTTTGCGACAACGCCGACAACCTCTTCGTTAAGACCGAGGTTCAGAATGGTGTCCATCATGCCGGGCATCGAAGCACGAGCGCCCGAGCGGACGGATACGAGCAGCGGATTTTCCAGGTCGCCGAACTTTTTGCCGGTGATCTCTTCCATCTTGCCGATATACTCGTTGATCTGAGCTTCAATCTCAGGGTTGATGGTTCTGCCATCCTCATAATACTGGGTGCAGGCCTCGGTGGTGATGGTGAAGCCCTGCGGAACGGGGAGTCCGAGAACAGTCATCTCCGCAAGGTTCGCGCCCTTGCCGCCGAGAAGCTCTCTCATGCTTGCATTACCTTCGCTGAAAAGGTATACATACTTGTGACTCATTTATTATTACCTCCTGTGAATTTCAATGCTCTTGTAAAGAGCCGATTATCTGCATTTGGTACAGCTTTGCAGACTTATAATAATTATAACAACTTTTTCCCCGCTCGTCTACTGTTTTTTGAACTATTTTTTGAAAAAAATATAAATAAATGGCGGAATTATTTAAGCAATTTTGCCAAAACAGCGCAAAATGGAGCAGTTTTCGGAAAAAATGCCGCCGATTCCGCCGAATTCGGGACTCAAAAAACACGCGGTATTGACAAAAGCGCGGGAAATCGGGTATAGTATATGTATCATCAAAATTTGCCGATATGACAGACGGAGAAAAGGAGCCAAGCATATGAAAAAGGTCAGCGGCTTTTTGAAAAAACTATGGCGCTTTATCGCGGGGCCGCCGCTTCGTGAGATCGAGCAAACCGAGAAGAATACCGATCATTTTACGAAAGGAATCTGCTATCATAAGCTGTTCTGGATATTCTTCATCGGCTGTTTTGCGGGCGTTATCGTGGAATTGCTGTATTGCTTTTTCACCTCGTTTCATTTTGAGAGCCGAAACGGCGTGATCTACGGCCCGTTCAATCCCGTTTACGGCTTCGGTGCGACGGCGATGACGCTGTTCCTCTATAAGCTCAGGCACAAGAGCGATTTTGTGCTGCTGGTCGGCGGAACGGTGGTCGGCGCGGTGACCGAGTATGCGTGCAGTTGGGTGCAGGAAATGCTTTTCGGCTCGGTTTCGTGGGATTACAGCGATCTGCCGTTTCATATCAACGGCCGCATCTGCCTGCTGTATTCGATGTTCTGGGGTGTGCTTGCCATTGTGTGGTTCAGGCTGGTCTATCCGCGGATGTGCTCGCTGCTGATGAAGATTCCGAACAAGGTCGGCAGACCGCTGACGTGGGTGCTGACGGTGTTTATGGTGCTCAATATGTTCATCTCCTCGGCGGCGGTCATGCGCTGGTCCGAGCGGCTGAAAAGTATCCCGCCCGCGACCTCGTTCGACCGATTTTTGGATGAGCGGTATGATAACGAGCGGCTGGAGAGGATCTATCCGAATATGCGGTTTGATGTGAACGGCGGGGCGACTGTGACCGACGTGAAAACGCAAGAATAGCGCCGATCGGACAGCGCGGAATATTCTCCCAATAAAAATCACCGACCTTTGGCGGAGCGGTTCCGCCAAAGGTCGGTGATTTTTTGTTTTATTCGATTGGCTGTTTTTCGATTTCCCTTTTATGCCGCAGATGAATCGGGATATGCCCGACGCCGAGGATCACGGCTGAAAGCGTCATCCACAGATTGCCGCCGTAGACCCCGAGCGTGAAAAACGCCGCTACGGGGAGCGTCGCCAGCGGCACGGGGATGCGCCACAGGCTCTTGAATACATCCGAAAGCGCGCGGGGAGAGGCAAAATATCTTGCCCACGCCGCCTCATACAGCGCCATCATGATCGCTGAAAGCAGCAACCATGCAAGCCGCGGCGAAAGGGCGGGATTAAAGTCCGAAAAGATCACGGCGCAGGTTGTGCAGAGCACCTCGCCCGCGCGCTCAAAAAGCCGCATTTTCCGCGGCTCCGAGCGGGAAAGCGCGTCATACCCTGCGGGCATACGCCTTGCAAACAGAATATTCGGGGCAAAGAGCAGAATTAAAAACACTGCTCCGACATAGGAAAATCCGAAATGACCCATGTGATCGCTCCTGATTTGCTTGACTTTAGCCGCGCGGCTGTCGCGCTGATGATCGTCTGCCGCTCATTGCCTGCCGCGCAGCTGAGGGCTTTTCGGCGGACCGACGCATAGCTCGGCGCTGATCGTGCACGGTTTTATCGGCGCGCGTGTTGCCCGCCCGCTTTTTTGTGCGTCGAAATTCGCCGCTCAAAGCGTTTTGGAAAACAAATACCCCTCGCCCGGGCAAAAGATGTGG
>JBJEQI010000107.1:0-3075 GCA_051881675.1 Acutalibacteraceae bacterium | reverse complement strand
CGCCGCTCAAAGCGTTTTGGAAAACAAATACCCCTCGCCCGGGCAAAAGATGTGGCTGCAAAGTGTCGGCGCTGTTCGCTCGATCGCGGAAACAACCTCGGCGGCGGGCAGACCGTTGCCCTCATACAGATCAAAATGCATCGGCACAAACAGTCTTGCCCCGACGGCTTCGGCGATCATCGCCGCCTCGGCGGGGTGGAAATTGCCGAGGATGTTTTCCTTGTATCGGCGAATGGGGTCCCTGCCGTTGACGGGCAAAAGCGCCATATCCGCCTGCCCGACCCGCTCGGTCAGACCGTCGTAGATACAGCAGTCGCCCGAGTGATAAAGCGCAATATCTCCGAGCAGGAGCTTGAACCCCAGCTCGCAGTAATTCCCCTGCCCGTCGCGGTGCAATTCCTCATGCGCGGCGGGAATCGGCAGGGCGGTGATATTCTCCGAAAGCGCGAGCGCTTTGCCCGTCTCGGCGGCGATCACGCGGGGCGGTGCTATCCCCGCCTTGACAACGGTCGGAACCGCCGCCGCAGGGGCGATGATCTTCGCCTTGGCGTTCACTTTGCCGAGCGCCGAAAGGGTCACGGGGTCGGCATGGTCGATGTGATCGTGCGTGCAGATGACGTAATCCAAAAAGTCCAGCTCTTCTGCCCTGATCGGCGGCGGATATTTTCGGATAAAGCGAGGGTTGGACGGTATGTCCGCAATATCAGACAAATAGCCGTCGATCATGAGATATTTCCCGCCGAATTTGATGATGAAGCCTGCCTGACCGATATAAAACAGCGCAAGCTGATCCTTTGCGGGTGCTGTGGAGAGAATCCTGTCTTTCACGCTAACGGCTCCTTTGGGCAAAAACGTAGGAAATCCCGATTTTGTCGGTTATTCCAGCGTTTTGGCAAGATCGAGAATGTATTGCCTGAAATCCTTGCCGATCTCGGGATGCTCCAGCGCCTGCTCGACATTCGCCTGCATGATGCTGAGCTTGTTGCCCATGTCATAGCGTGTTCCGCTGTATTCCACGCCGATCATTCCCTCGTTTTGCGCGAGCGTGCGCATCGCGTCGGTGAGCTGAAGCTCATTTCCCGCGCCTGTCGGCGTGGTTTCGAGGATGGTGAAAATTTCGGGCGGCAGAACGACTCTGCCGAGAATGGAATACAGCGACATGATCTCGTTTTCCTGCGGCTTTTCGATCATATCGGATATCTTCATGGCGCGCTCGTCGATCTTGTCCACCTTGAGGGTGCAGTATTTCATAATATTTTCGCGGCTGACCTGTTTAATGCCTGCAACGCCTTTATGATAGATATCGTATGTCTCGATCAGTTCGCCGATTGCGGGCTTCTCGCCGATAATAACGTCGTCGCCGTAGAGAACGGCAAACGGCTCGTTGTCCACAAAGGTCTTCGCTTTGAGGACCGCGTGACCCAGCCCGCCCGTCTCATTTTGGCGCAGGAAGGATATATTGGCAAGCCGCCCGAGCCGCTCGACCTCGCGAAGCTCCGCCAGTTTATTGCGGCTTTTGAGCATACTTTCCAGCTCGAATGAATGGTCAAAGTGATCTTCGATAGCGCCTTTTCCGCGGTTGGTAATGATGAGGATATCGGTGATTCCCGCGGCAACAGCTTCTTCCACAATATACTGGATGGCGGGGCGGTCGACGATCGGGAGCATCTCTTTGGGAATGGATTTAGACGCAGGAAGCACGCGCGTTCCGAGTCCTGCGGCGGGGATAACGGCTTTTCTGACTTTTCCTTTCATGGTCGGATCTCCTCTTCTTTGAAATGGGATCGGATGCATATCCGAATGGCTTGATTTGATTTTATACGGCTTTTGCCGCTCAGGGCGCCGCGTTCAGCAGGGGCAGCCCGACGCTTTGGAGCACCGAGAGCAGGCAGAACACAAGGACGAACATCAGCACGATCATCGCGATCAGCAAAACGATCCAAACGGCGGATTTTGTTCCACCGATGTAGCGCAGCGATTCGGGATTGTAGTCCGCCCTCGCTTTTGCCGCGGTGATTTTTCGCACGGCGAATTTATAATAGAAATAATCGCCGAAAACGGACAGCAAAATGCCGAACGCGAGCTGAACCAGGTTGATCATTGTCATAGCGCCGAAGTCGCCCATGACGGCGGTGAAATGCCTAAGATACTCCTGCCGCTGCTCGCGGGTCAGGTCCTGCATATCGTAGGTGAAGTTGTAGTTATGCCCGTCGGCGGCAATGTCAAAGTCCGCGGCGCCCGATTCGATCAGCACGCCCGTCGCCTCGCCCATGTTTTTTACTGCGTCAACGGCAAACACGGAAAATGCGGCGGCAAAGATCATGCCGACCGCAAAAACGCCGGCGCCGATCTTGTTCATCCTGCGATGGAAGAACCAAAAGCTCTGCACAATGAGATTGAAAATGATGCCGAAAACGAACAATATAGCGGAAAATCCCGCTTTTTTGCCGTAGCTTTTCTTGATAAATTTCGGGAGATATACATGCGCCTTGTCACCGACGAAAAGCTCCAGCTCGGCGGCTGTCACATTGTTTTCAAACGGCGGCGGAGGCGGTGCAAAATACGGCGGCGCTGTATAATTCCCCTGCGGGGGAGTGGGGCCGCCCTGCGGCGTAAATCCACCCGCGTGGGGCGGAGGATTGCCGAAAGCTGCGCCATTGTAATCAGCGGTAGGCGGAGGGTTGCCGAATGTCGCCCCGCTTTGGCTTGCGTCCCCTGCGGGCGCAGTGGGAGCGGGCGGCGGGGGTGAAGGCGGCGCATACGGCGCAGAAAATTGCGGCGGTGCAGCGGGCGCTGCATAGCCTTGATCGGCAGAATACGCGCCCTCGCCGAGCGGCGCGCCGCATACTCTGCATTCGGTTGCGGTTTCGTCGTTGACCGCGCTGCATTTTCGGCAGACCTTGAATCTTTCGTTCATATGGGACAAAACTCCTTTTCGGTAAAATCGGTCAAAATTGTCGCCTGAATCGGTCAATATCGGTCTTTCGGCGTGCGGCGGGCTTACAGGATAAACGCCGCGATCGCATAGACTGCAACATCCGCAAACATATAGACCACCAGTGGGATGAACAGATT
>JBJEQI010000106.1:0-2572 GCA_051881675.1 Acutalibacteraceae bacterium | reverse complement strand
GCCGCTTGCCGTGTAGCCGCTCATATCGCACTCAAGATAGAGATCGGCGCCGCTGACCGCGCTGATGACCGCGCGCGGACCGGCTACTGCAACCGACCTTCGGACGGTCACGGGAGTTGTACTCGTCCCCGCGGGCGAATTGATCACGCGTATGGAGGTGATCTCAACGGTCTTCTGCGCGATTGAGGAAACATCCACAGTCGCCGTGACCGACTTAATATCGTCGATCATGCGCACGCCCGACGGCAGCTTCAGATCAAACGCAAACGTATTCGACGTCGGCGAAAGATTGCTGAAATCCACCGTTCCCACCGAAATCTCCTCCAGCGAATCAATGATCTCGGGCGAGCCGATCACATTCAGCGAGGACACGCTGAGCGTATAGTTCAGCGGATTGGACTGATAATAAGCGGGAGCGTTCGCAAAATCAATGGTCAGCGGGACCTGCTTTGACTTGCTGACGGGAACGGTAACGTTCACCTCGGTGAACGGAACGGTCAGCCCGTCTAAGCTCTCCTCCTTGCCGTTTTTGTTAAATATTTTCAGCGGCACGGTATAAGAAGCCGAGCTGTCCAGCGTCGCCCGATCGTCTACGGTGGCGCTGACATGATCAATGCGCTCGACCACGCTTCGCGGACCGCTGATCTGGATGATGCTGCTTCCGTCGGCAACAGGTGTTTCAAGAATCAAGCCCTCTTTTGCCTTGATATTGGGCGCGGAAACCTGAATCTCAAACGAGCGCGTATAAATATAGTCAAACGAAACCTTGACCCGCTCGGGACTGATCCGCACGATCTCATAATCGGAATTCTGGGTCGCTTTCACAGCGGAAAGCGCGATCTCATACTCGCCCGCCTTGGTAACGTCGCTGAGCGAATAGGTCAGGCGAATGTCCTTGTCCGTCAGCTCGCTGATCACATACCATTTTCCCGAAACGGTAATATCAATATGCTGCTCCAGCCCGTCGATTACCTCAAGCCCGAGGCTCTCGGCGGTGGTGTTTTTGGTGTCGATATTGGCGGTCATGCCGAAAGTGACCTCGCGGTTCGGGCTGACCGTTATCCAGATAGTGACAGCGGCGACAAAGGACACCAGCAGAATAAACTTATTGCTTTTCAGCAGCGACGACAGCGACAGCCTGAATCGAGCAAAAGCGCGGTCTTTATTCTCCTTTTTCTTCATTGTCATCCGCCCCCTTCCCCTTGAACAAGCGCCGCAGACCCTTTCGGTCGCCGTCGGACTCATCGCATTTGATCAGTTCGGATTCCAACAAGACTCTCAAGGACTGCTCGGTGTAGTTGCGGGTGATCACGCCCGCCTGCGCAACGGATATGATGCCCGTTTCCTCCGAAACGATCACCACAATGCCGTCGCATATTTCCGACACGCCGATCGCCGCGCGGTGGCGCGTTCCGAGCGCGCTGTCCACATTGGCGTTCTCCGTCAGCGGCAATATACACGCCGCGGCGTGCACGCGGTCGTCGCGAATGATCATCGCGCCGTCGTGGAGCGGCGACTTGGGATAAAATACATTTTCAATCAGCGATTTCGAGGGCGCCGCGTCGATGATAGTACCCGTGGCGGCGATCTCGCCGAGCACGGTCTGCCGCTCAATGACGATCAGCGCGCCTGTTTTGCTGTTATGCATCGACACAGCCGCCTTGCAGACTGCGTCGATCATCGCCATGGTTTCGCGCGCGGTGCGGTCATCGAAAAGGCGCGCGCCGAGCGATGAAAACCCGCCCCTGCCCATTCGCTCAAGAATCGAGCGGAACTCGGGCTGAAACAGCACCACCACGATCACGATCGCGTTGATATAAACGAGATTGACCATCCACAAAAACGCGCGCAGATTGAGCAGCAGCGCCACAATATAGGCGATCAGGAAAACAACGATTCCCTTCATGAGCTGCTCCGCTCTTGTTTCGCGCATAAACTGAATGCATTTGTAGATAATGAATGTTACGATCAGCACATCCAGAATATCCAGCAGAAAATTATTCGATGAGAATACCAACACATAAATGTTGTGCCAGATGTCCTGCAAAAAATCAATAACCGTATTCATTCATCCATCCCCTTTCCGATTTGTGCATATTGTTCGTGAATCAATTGATCGATCGGTTCATCGCCGACCGTTATGTCGCTGTCAAGCTGTTCTTCGACCGGCTTGTCGCCGGCTAATTTGCCACCGGCTAATTTGCCGCCGGATCGGCTCGCATTTTTAAGAAGTACCGCGCCGCCGTATTCCTCTGCCGCCGCGCGCCCGCGTTTCACTGCTGTCAGGATATAATCCGCAAACCACAGCGCCAGCAAAAGGATCGCCGGAGCCGACGGAGCGCAAAGCCGCGCATATTCCGCCATTGCGCCGTAGATTGAAGTGAAAATGTGGGAAAAGGCGATCGCGCTGAGCCCGATCGGGCACCACATCACCCGCTTATTCTTAATCAGCTGATAGACGGAAAACATCACAGCGGCGGCGATCAGCACCGCAGCGGTTCCGAAGGTCAGCGGGAAAGTAAAATAAAGCAAAAGCTTGTCAACACGGGCGAAGGCGTTCATCTCCCCGCCC
>JBJEQI010000105.1:9172-11307 GCA_051881675.1 Acutalibacteraceae bacterium | reverse complement strand
ATCCAGATGCTGCTCTCCCAGACCGCAGACGATCTGCTGGCGGGTTTCGTGATTGTTGAAAAAGCGAATACTCGGGTTTTCTTCGATCATTTTTGCCATCGCCTGCGCGATCTTTTCTTCGTCGCCCTTGTTCTTCGGCGCGATCGCCATCTGAACCGACGCGGTCGGGAATACGACTTCTTTGAGCTGAATGTGCGTGTCGGGGTCGCAGAGCGTGTCGCCTGTTTTCACGCCCGACAGCTTAGCGACTGCGCCAATATCGCCCGCGCCGATATAGTCAGCCTCGGTCTGCTTGGCGCCGCTGATGAACATGACCTTGCCGATGCGCTCGAGCTCGCCAGTGCGGGCGTTTTTGACGGTGGAATTGGGGATCATTTTGCCCGCTACGACCTTAAAGAAAGTCAGCTTGCC
Organism: Acutalibacteraceae bacterium; assembly: GCA_051881675.1. Classification (GTDB taxonomy): domain Bacteria; phylum Bacillota; class Clostridia; order Oscillospirales; family Acutalibacteraceae; genus CAKRRH01. The sequence continues at coordinate 10,896 of JBJEQI010000105.1, read as the reverse complement.
GATAAAGGGATCGGAAATGGTCTTAAACGCCGACGCGGCAAACCGTGCGTTAATATCGCAGGGGATTTCGGGCGCTTTACCCGTTTCGTTGACGCCGAATTCGCTCGCGGACTCCGCCGCGCTCGGCACAATCTTCACCAGCGCGTTCATCAGCAAATCCACGCCCTCGAGCGCCTGCGCCGCGCCGCAGTATACGGGCGCGATGTCGCCGCTGGCGACGCCCTTTTTCAGCCCCTCGAACAGCTCGTCGGAGGTGAACTGCTCGCCTGAAAAATATTTGTCCATAAACTCCTCCGAGGTGGTCGCGACCGCCTCGCAGAGCATATTATACATCGATTCAAACTTGCCGCCCGTTTCGGGACGGTCGATCTGAATGGCTTTGCCGTTCTCGTATTTCCACGTTTTACCCGTGACAATATTGATATAGCACTCGACCTTATGATCCACGCCGAACGGTATGATCACAGGGCAGATCTTGTTGCCGTATTCGGCGCGGAGCCCCGCGACAACGTCAGCGCAGTTGGCGTGCTGTGAATCCGCTTTGGTGATGAAAAAGACCTTTTTCAGCCCGAGCTTGGTGGCTTCCTTATATGCCTTTTCCGAGCCGACGTTCAGGCCCGATTTCGCCGAAAGAACGATCAGCGCACAGTCGGCGGCGCGCATCGCCTCGGCTGTGCCGGAGGCAAAGTCGAAAAGACCGGGCGCGTCGATGATATTCAGCTTGGTGTCGCGCCACTCCAGCGACGATACGGCGGAATAGACCGAGACCTTGCGGCTTTTTTCTTCCGCGTCGAAATCGGTAACGGTGTTGCCGTCGGCAACCCTGCCAAGACGGTCGGTCGCGCCCGCGAGATACAGCATTGCCTCCGCCAAAGAGGTTTTGCCACAGGAGCCATGCCCGACCAGAGCAATGTTCTTAATGTGATTTGCGTCAAACTGTTTCAATAAATCCGCACCCTTTCTGATTTGGGATAACAAGCCTCACGATATTCGATCGGTGAGCTATAAATTTATTGTAACACGCGGCCGACAGATTTTCAAGTATAATTTAACTATTAATCGCCAAATATAGTTTATAACTTATGTATATATTGCACATAATATGCCTGTTTGGAGCGGCAAAATGCGGTTTTTGGGTCTGGTTGTGTGTGAATGGCGCGAATTGCGCGGCTGGCGGTCGGCGGTTAGCCGCTGTGAAATCCGCCGCGCAAAGAGAGCGAAAAGCGCGGGTTTCGGGCAGGGCAGTGAGGGGCAAAGGCGGAAAGTATCGCCTGATAAAATCGCTTGACAAACGCGGCGGGATTTGCTATAATTTGAAATGTCGAACAGCCAAAGAGCGTAGAATCGCGACGATTCTGCGTTCTTTTTTTGTTCTTCGCAGTTTTCAGGCAGCTTTTTCTCCGATAAAGACTCCGCAGTATTTTTATTTTAAGGAGAGTCTTTATGAGTCAATCTGAAAACAGTCAATTTCTCGGAACGGAAAAACTATCCAAGCTCATGCTGAAATTTTCCGTGCCCTGCGTGCTTTCGCTTTTGGTGAGCGCGCTTTACAACATCGTCGATCAAATATTCATCGGCAACAGCGAGCTGAGTACGCTCGGCAACGCCGCCACGGGCGTGGTGTTCCCGATATTTATCGTCGCGCAGGCGTTTGCATGGTGCTTCGGCGACGGCTGCGCCGCGTATCTGAACCTTTGTCAGGGGAGGCGGGATGCCCGATCCGC
>JBJEQI010000105.1:0-9072 GCA_051881675.1 Acutalibacteraceae bacterium | reverse complement strand
ACGGCTGCGCCGCGTATCTGAACCTTTGTCAGGGGAGGCGGGATGCCCGATCCGCTCACCGCGCGATCGGCACGGGAATCGTCGTGACACTGGCCGCGAGCCTTGTGCTGATGGCGGTGTTTTTCCTCTTTAAAACAGAGATTTTAACGCTGTTCGGCGCGTCTGTCAACAGCATCGGAATGGCGATCGAGTATTTCAACATTATCCTGCTGTTTTTCCCTGCGTTTATGCTGTCCAATATGATGAACGCGGTGATTCGGGCGGACGGCAGCCCCGCGTGGTCGATGGCTTCGATGCTGATCGGCGCGATTATCAACATTATACTGGACCCTGTTTTTATATTCGGGTTCAAAATGGGTATGACAGGCGCCGCGGCGGCGACGGTCATCGGTCAGTGCGCTTCGTTCGCGGTCAGCCTGATCTATTTTTTCCGCACCAAGACATTTCGGTTGTCGCCCCTAAGCTTTGTACCCGATTTTCGGGCGTTTGGGGGTGCCTTAAAGCTCGGAACATCGTCGTTTGTTACCCAGATGACGATCGTCATTATCTCACTGATCTGCAATATTGTGCTTGCCAAATACGGCGCAGTATCCAAATACGGCGCGGATATTCCGATCGCGGTGATCGGGATTGAGAGCAAGGTTTTCACCGTGGTGATCAATTTTGCGGTCGGTATTGCGCTCGGCTGTCAGCCGATTATCGGCTATAACATCGGCGCGGGCAATTATGACCGAGTGAAAAAGCTGTATCGCTCGATTATTCTCTGCACGGTGGTGATCGGCGTGGCGGCGACGCTGCTCTTCGAGCTGGCGCCGCAGGCGGTCGGCAGAATCTTCGGCGAGCCGACCAATATCCCGAATCCGCAGGATTACGGCGAGTTTATGGTCAAGACGTTCCGCATTTTTCTGTCGCTGGTAACATTCACCTGCGTGATCAAGGTGACCTCGATCTTCTTTCAGGCGGCGGGCAGGCCGATCAGCGCAATCGTTGCCTCGATGATTCGGGATATTGTTTGCTTTATTCCGCTGACGCTGATTTTTCCCGCGCTTTTCGGCGTTGAGGGCATACTTTTTGCAGCTCCCTGCGCGGATTTCATTGCCATGCTGGTGACTGCGGCGCTGACAGCGGCGTTTATGCGGGGGATTGACCGCGATCAGGCGGCGCATGAGCTGTGATAGGGCTGTACTCCTGCGGCAGAGCCGAGGGGTAGCATATGCGCCGTATTGAGAAAAACGCTATATAAATACAAAAAACGCTTCGGGATTTTTCCCGAAGCGTTTTGCAACTATATCAGATTTCAGCTGTCAGCCGAAGCATTCGCGGCAAAGCCTTAGGCAAGCTCAGCGAAGTATTTGATGGTGCGGACCATCTGGCTGGTGTAGCTGTTCTCGTTGTCATACCAGGAAACAACCTGAACCTCATAGAGATCGTCGCCGAGAGGAGCAACCATGGTCTGAGTAGCATCGAACAGCGAGCCGAAGCGCATACCGATAACATCGGAAGAAACGATCGGATCCTCGTTGTAGCCGAACGACTCGGAAGAAGCAGCCTTCATAGCGGCGTTGATGCCTTCAGCGGTAACGTCCTTGCCCTTGACAACAGCGGTCAGGATAGTGGTCGAACCGGTCGGAACCGGAACGCGCTGAGCCGAACCGATGAGCTTGCCGTTGAGTTCGGGGATAACGAGGCCGATAGCCTTAGCGGCGCCGGTGGAGTTCGGAACGATGTTAGCAGCGCCGGCGCGGGCACGACGGAGGTCGCCCTTGCGATGCGGGCCGTCGAGAATCATCTGGTCGCCGGTGTAAGCGTGGATGGTCGACATGATACCGCTCTGGATGGGCGCATATTTGTTAAGAGCGTTAGCCATCGGAGCGAGGCAGTTGGTGGTGCAGGAAGCAGCCGAGATGATGGTATCATCAGCGGTAAGAGTATTCTCGTTTACCGAGAAAACGATGGTCTTCAGGTCTTTACCTGCCGGAGCGGAGATAACAACCTTTTTAGCGCCCGCGTCGATGTGAGCCTGGCTCTTCTCTTTCGAGCAATAGAAACCGGTGCACTCCAGAACAACGTCTACGCCGATTTTTCCCCAGGGAAGGTCGGCAGCGTTCTTCTCGGAATAAATGGTGATCTTTTTGCCGTCAACCGTGATCGAATCTTCGCCCGCTTCAACGGTGTGAAGGTTCTCACCGATTTTACCGCAGTAACCGCCCTGCGCGGTGTCGTACTTGAGAAGATGAGCGAGCATCTTAGGATCGGTAAGATCGTTGATCGCGACAACTTCATAACCCTCTGCGCCGAACATCTGACGGAAAGCAAGACGTCCGATACGGCCGAAGCCGTTAATAGCAACTTTTACTGACATAATGTATTGTCCTCCTTAAAATTGACATACCTATATATTTATAGATCGTAACTATTTTATACCATTTCTTCCGAAATTTCAAGTCTATTTGTTAAAAAAATAACCCAATTTCTGAAAAAATTCCATAAAAACAGGACCGATCGGTCGAATACGGGGTGAAATAGGGCGTCCGCGATCGGGCGACGCGGCTCATTCGCCGTATTTTTATGACTCTATAGGGCGTTTATACCTCCAAAAAGTCTTTTCTGTAATCCACGCCGAAAAATTCCGCCAGCTCTTTCATTTGCGAATCCTTGATGGTATTGACTCGCGGCAGATGTGCGGTGAGCATATAGATCTGCGCCGCCTTTTCGACGGTTTCGATAAGACCGAAGGTTTCGTCCATCGTTTTGCCCGCGCCGTAAATGCCGTGCATCCCCCAGACTACTAAGCGGAACTCTTTCATCTTTTCGGCGGTTGCTTCGCCGATTTCATTCGTGCCGCAAAGCATCCACGGGAGAACGCCGATGCCGTCGGGGAAGACGACGATACACTCGGTGCACATTTCCCAAAGCGTGTGGGTAAACTGCTTTTCACCCAGCGGGTGCACATAGTTCATGGCGAGCGTATGAGTGGGGTGAGAGTGCATGATCACGCGGTTTTCGGGATCGACCGCGAGTCTTGCCGCGTGGCTCATCAAATGCGCGGGCAGCTCGCTGGTGAACTTGCCGCCGTCGGCATAGCCCCAAAGGAGCTCGGCAGTGGCGCCGTCTTTTGCAATACGGATAATGCCGAGGTTGTTTTCGGGGTCGGATTTCACATTTTTGAAGTATTTACCCGTTCCGGTTACGATAAAAATCTTGCCGATCAGGCTTTTTGCCTCAAAGCCGATGGGGATCGTACGGATAACGCGGTCGAGGTCCAGATACTTTGCAACCTCATTTTCGCGGAGCAGATAGCTGATATTGCCGTCGTTTCGCTCATCCCCCCCGAGGCGGTACATATTGGCGGTCGTATCGCACATTTCTTTTACAAACGGCGCTGTGAGAATATCGTTCATACTCGTTTTTTCAAAACCTCGTTTTCATAGTTTTTGACCTTCGTCAGGTAATCCGCAGGCGTATCCGTCTGCCGTAAATATTCCTCCCAAACCTCGCCTAAGGGCATGGTTTTCAATTCTTCGTGCATGACCATAAGCGATGTAAAGTCGCTGCGGTCCTGCATCTCTTTCATTGCCGCGCTCGGCTCAAGCAAGGCGTAAAGGAGTGCTTTCTGCACGCTTCTGACGCCCGTTACCCATGCGGAGATGCGGTTGATAGATGCGTCGAAATAATCCGTGGCAATGAAAACGCGGTCCAGCGCGTTCGCTCGGACGATTTCCTTTGCGATCTCTCGGGTTTCATCGTCGAAAATGACCACATGGTCGCTGTCCCAGCGCACACCGCGGGTGATGTGCAAAGCGATTTTATCATTGAACAGAAGCATCGACGATATTTTATCGCTGACGACTTCGGTAGGATGATAATGGCCGTTGTCCATCAGCGGCATAATGCCCTTCTCCGCCGCATAGTTCATGCAAAATTCGGCGCTGCCGACCGTGTAGCTTTCCATGCCGATGCCGAAAACCTTGGATTCCAGGCAAACGAACACCTTTGACCGATCATAGGGGACGGAAAGTATTTCGTCCAGCGATTTTTTGAATCTTGCCCGCGGCGAGAGCCTGTCGGCGGGCACGTCTTTATAGCCGTCGGGAATCCAGATGTTCATGACGCAGGGAACGCCTGTTTCATCGGCGAAATATTCCGCGATTTTCAGGCAGCACTTTCCGTGTTCCACCCAGAATTTCCGCACGGTTTCATCGGGTGAAGACAGCGTTAAATTATCCTTGACCATCGGGTGCGAGAAAAAGGTCGGGTTAAAATCAATGCCCATATTTCTCTCTTTCGCAAACTGCACCCACTTGGCAAAATGCTGCGGCAGCAGCTGATCTCGATCGGCAAAATCACCGTCAAAAATCGCATAAGAGGCGTGAAGATTCAGCTTCAATCTGCCGGGGGTCAGGCTGATGACCTTATCCATATCCGCCATAAGCTCGTCGGGCGTGCGGGCTCTGCCGAGGTAGTTGCCCGTTGTCTGAATGCCGCCCGTCAGGTCGCCGTCGTTGTCAAAGCCGATGACATCGTCGCCCTGCCAGCAATGCAGCGAAACAGGCACCGTTTTCAGCACATCGATCGCCCTGTCGGTATCCACGCCGAGCCGCGCATATTTTTCTTTTGCGTCACTATATGCCATTATCGTATCTCCTTCATATCAAATGAATTTTTTACTATTTCTCTCGCCTTTGCAAGCGAGATTTTTCGGTCATACATGATCTGCGAGAGCAGATTGCCGACGGCGGTCGCCTCCGTCAGCCCTGTGGCGACCCTTTTGCCCGTATATTTTGCCGTAAGCTCATTCAGGTAGGTATCTTTGCTGCCGCCGCCGACGATGAAAATGTTATCCACGCTTTTGTCGGCGAGCCTTTCGATTTCGCAAACGGCATTTTTATAAGAAGCTGCCAGCGAATGATAAACGGAATTGATCACCGCGCCGATCGGCAGGCGGTCGTTGTTAAGATAGTGCCGTATCGCGTCGATCATATTCTCGGGCGCGAGAAAATCGGGCGCGTTGGTGTCGATCATTTCAAAATGACCGCTCTGCATGGCGAGGCGCATCATATCGTCGTAACTCGGCTCATGATTCAAATTTTTCCGAATATTCTGAAACAGCCACATTCCCATATAATTTTTCAGGAATCGGAAGCGGTAATCCACGCCGCCCTCGTTGGTGAAATTCGCCTTTTGTGCCGCGGTGCTCACAATGGGCTTTAAGCTTTCGACGCCGATCAGCGACCAGGTGCCGGATGAAATATAAACGCTGCTCATATCAATCGGGCAGGCGGCGACGGCGCTTGCCGTATCGTGGCTCGGGGCGAAAATGACCGTGCTGTCAAAGCCGACATACTCCTGCATTTCTTGGGTGAAATTGCCGATCACCGCGCCGGGCATCTCGGGCTCAGGGAACAACTGCTTCGGAAGCCCTAATCGGTCGAGAATGTCCGCATCCCACGTTTTTGATTCGGCATTCACCATGCCCGTTGTGGTGGCGTTGGTGTATTCATTTTTGATCACGCCTGTCAGCTTATAGGAAAGATACGCGGGGATCATCAAAAAAGATTCGGCTTGATCCAGCTTGCCGGACAGCTTGTCGGCATACAGCTGATAGACGGTGTTGAAGTTCTGCTTTTGAATGCCTGTTTTGCGGTATAATTCTTCGGCGGAGATGATGCGCTCGACATCGCCGATTACCGCGTCGGTGCGGCTGTCGCGATACGAAACGGCAGGCAGGATTTCCTGCTCGTTTTCATCCAGCAGCACATAGTCGACGCCCCAGGTGTCGATCGCGACCGTGGCGGGGATTTTGCCGATCGCCTTGCATTTGGCAATGCCGCTTTTCACTTTGTTTACAAGGTGCCGGATGTCCCACACAAGCGTGCCGTTCTGGCGGGTGACGTAATTTTCAAATCGGTGAATTTCCTCGAGCTTTAGCTGCCCGTTTTCCACGTGCCCTAAAATATGCCGCCCGCTGGACGCTCCGATGTCGATCGCTAAATAATATTTCATTCTTCCACGTTCCATTCTGACTTTTCGTCGGGATATTTGCGCAGCATTAAATAAATTATCTTCATTATACTGAGAGCGGGGTTAAAAAAGTCAATAAGATTAGCAAAAAAATGGACGTATTTTTTATAATGATGGATGCTGACAATGCACAAAGAGGGGAGAGAAGCGAAAAATGCCGCAACGATCGGTTTTCAAAACCCTCGTTACGGCAGTTTGATCAAGAAAAAATCACCGCTGCTTTCAAGCGAAAACAGCGGTGATTTTTTGAAATTACATGGTGATCAGCAGGAACTTGCAAACGAACAGAGCAGCGATGATGGTAACAACGATGTCTGTCTTTTTGTATTTGCCTGTGAACAGTGTGATCAGGACATATGCGATAGCGCCGATACCGATACCGTTGGCGATCGAATAGGTCATCGGCATCATGATGAGCGCGAGGAAGGCGGGAACCGCCGAGCGGAGATCGTCCATGTCAACCTTGCCGAAGCCGCGGAGCATGAGAACGCCGACATAGATAAGTGCCGGAGCGGTCGCAGCGCTCGGAATGATGGAGGCAAGCGGGCTGAAGAAGAGGCAGACGATGAAGCACAGCGCGGTGACAAGGCTTGTCAGACCGGTGCGTCCGCCCTCGGCAACGCCGGATGACGATTCAACAAAGGTGGTGCAGGTAGAGGTTCCGAGAACAGCGCCCGAAACGGTTGCGATCGAGTCGCAGAGCATGCACTGGTCAACTCTTTCGGGGTCGCCGTTTTCGTCGAGCATATTCGCCTGCGAAGCGGTGCCGTAGAGAGTTCCGAGGGTGTCGAACATATCGACCAGACAGAAGGTGACGATGAGCATGATCGCATTGAACACGCCGCCGATATTAGCCGCCGAGAAAGCGTTTTTCCAAGAATCAGCCTGGAATACGCCGACAATGCCGACATTGGCAAAATCTCTGAAGGTCTCGCTGATTTTCGACATATCGAGTGAGGGAACGGTCCATGTTACCAGATAGTAGATAACGGCGGAAGCGAGGATACCGATGAGAACGTTGCCTTTGACTTTGAGCTTGCCGAGCACGGCGATGATGATAAAGCCGAGCAGAGCAACAAGCGCGGGAGCGATAGCAGCAAAGCCTTTTTCGGGATCGGTGAGCGCGCCGTGGATATCCACGAACTGAACCAGGGTGTACTGGTTAGCCTGGATGATGCCGACGTTCTGGAAGCCGATGAAGGCGATGAACAGACCGATACCTGCGGGGATTGCCTTTTTGAGGCAGTCGGGCATTGCCTTTGCGATGAACTGGCGAAGACCCGTTGCGGAGAGAAGCAGGAAGATGATACCTGAGATCAGGACGATAACAAGACCCGCCTGATAGCCCTTGATAACATCGACGCCCGCAAAGAATGCGCCGGAAACGAAGGTGGTGCAGAAGAAGGCGTTAAGACCCATTCCGCAGGCCTGCGCAAACGGCATTTTAGCAACAAACGCCATCAGCAGGGTTCCGATGACCGCGGCGAGAATCGACGCGATGAACACGGAGTTCCAGATCTGACCCATTGCAGCCGCATCCGCGCCTGCGCCGACGAGCCAGCCTGCCGGTCCGCCTGCGGCTACCTGGTTCGGGTTGACGAACACGATGTAAGCCATGGCGAAGAAGGTTGTAAGACCGGCGAAAATCTCGGTTCTTACAGTTGATCCGCGCTCTTTGATTTTAAAGAATTTTTCCACTTGAACTTACCTCCATATAAAAATATATAAATATGATACCAATTTATTTACAATTTGTCAATAAATAATTTAATTTTTGACAAAATTGACTAAATATACACAGTTTTTATGCCATTATGCCGAGATTCAGCGGCTTTTTTGCAAAAAACGGGGGATATATGCTCATGAATCGTTAACATTTATGTTGATTTTATCCGAGAAACTGTTATAATATGTATAAAAGCAGATACGGATTATCGAGAGGAGCTTTGAGATGTGTAAAAGAATCAATCCCGATGTAGAAAAAGTGCTGTTCACCGAGCAGGAGATTCAGCAGGCGGTTCGGCGCATTGCCGCCGAGATCACCAAAGATTTCAGTACATACTCCAATTCCGGCAAAAAGCTGATGCTGGTCGGCATTTTGAAAGGATCAGTCGTGTTTATGGCGGACCTTATGCGCGAAATTGACCTGCCGCTGACTATTGATTTTATGAAAGCGTCGAGCTACGGCAGCGGAACCAAATCCAGCGGGATGGTCAATGTTTCGCTGGATTTGAAATATGACAATCTGAGCGATTATAATGTCGTTGTTATCGAAGACATCCTCGACACCGGCAACACGCTGAGCTTCCTGCTCGGCTATATCAAGGATAAAGGCGCCGCCGATGTGAAGCTGTGCGCGCTGCTCGACAAGCCGTCGCGCCGCACCTGCGATATTGAGGTGGATTACTGCGGAATGCAAATCCCCGATGAATTTGTGGTCGGCTACGGGCTGGATTATGACGAAAAGTACCGCAATCTTCCGTATATCGGCGTGCTGAAGCCGGAGATTTATTCGGATTAAGGGCAGGGGAGCGTATGAAAAAATATGCGAAAGAGATCGTGATTGCGGGCGTGCAGATCGCGCTGTTCTATGTGTTCCCCGCGAGCGCTGCGGCTCTCATTCTGATATTTTTGCTGACCTTCGCTTTGTCGGTGCTGTCCGGCGCGAAGCTGTCGGGCAGGGTGAAATACCTGCACCCGCTGCTTTGTCTGGCGTTTGTTCCGGCGGTGTATTTGTTTTACAATAGCTCCGCGCTGTTTTATCTTCCCGTGTTCATGGTCGATTCCGCATTGGGAATCGGTATCGGCACACGGGTCCGCAAAGGCGGTTCGGAAAACAAATGACCGCGAAGGCGAGGGCGGCTTTAACATTTTTTCATAACGGCAAAAAAACTCGGCGGGCGCTGGATAGCGCCCGCCGAGTTTTATTTTTATATAGTGTATGAAAAAGTCGTATCATAAGCGTTCGGTGCGGGCGGCTTTGCCGCGCAGGGGATAAAAAGGCAAAACGCCCGCTGCCGAAAAACGCAGCGGACGTCTAACTTGTTACAG
>JBJEQI010000104.1:0-2598 GCA_051881675.1 Acutalibacteraceae bacterium | reverse complement strand
GAGCGCTGCGGCGTTGAGATCACCCGCAAGAAGGTAAGACGCGAGCGCATGGGAAGCATCGAGCTTGCCGCGCCTGTGTCGCACATCTGGTACTTTAAGACGATACCGACCCGCATGGGTCTGCTGCTCGATATGACGCCCCGCGATCTCGAGCAGGTGCTTTACTTCTCCAAATATGTTGTTATCGACCCGGGCGATACCCCGTTGACCAAGATGCAGCTGCTGAATGAAAAGCAGTACATGGAGGTCTACGAAAAGTATGAGGACGACTTCGTCGCCGAAATGGGCGCCGAGGCAATCAAGCAGCTTTTGTCGGAGATCGATCTGGACGCGCTGTCCGCCGAGCTGAAAGAAGAGCTCGAAACAGCCGCGGGTCAGAAGCGTATACGCCTTTCCAAGCGGCTGGAGGTCGTTGAGGCGTTCCGTATGTCGAACAATCGCCCCGAGTGGATGATTCTCGATGTTATCCCGGTCATTCCGCCGGATATTCGACCGATGGTTCAGCTGGAGGGCGGCAGATTTGCTACTTCCGATCTGAACGATCTTTACAGACGTGTTATCAACCGTAACAACCGTCTTGCCCGCCTGCTTGAGCTCGGCGCGCCGAAGATCATCGTGCGCAACGAGAAGCGTATGCTGCAGGAAGCGGTTGACGCCCTGATCGACAACGGCCGCCGCGGCAGACCGGTTACCGGTCCGAACAACCGCGCGCTGAAATCGCTGTCGGATATGCTCAAGGGCAAGCAGGGAAGATTCCGTCAGAACCTGCTCGGCAAGCGCGTCGACTATTCGGGACGTTCGGTTATCGTCGTCGGGCCGGAGCTGAACATTTATCAGTGCGGTCTGCCGAAGGAAATGGCGCTCGAGCTGTTCAAGCCGTTCGTTATGAAGCGCCTGGTTGAAACACAGGTTGCGAGCAACATCAAATCGGCGAGAAAAATGATCGAGCGCGTCAAGACCGAGGTCTGGGACGCTCTCGAGGTGGTTATCAAAGATCATCCCGTTTTCCTCAACCGTGCGCCTACGCTGCACCGCCTCGGCATTCAGGCGTTCGAGCCTGTGTTGGTCGAGGGCAGAGCGATCAAGCTTCACCCGCTGGTTTGTACCGCGTTCAACGCCGACTTTGACGGCGACCAGATGGCGGTGCATGTTCCGCTTTCCGCAGAGGCGCAGGCGGAGGCACGCGTGCTGATGCTGGCGGCAAACAATCTGCTTAAACCCAGCGACGGCAAGCCGGTAACCGTTCCGACGCAGGATATGATCCTCGGTTCGTATTACCTCACGCTTGTAAAAGAGGATGAACCGGGCGTCGGCAAGGTCTTCCGCGACAAGGCGGAGGCTATTATGGCTTACGATTCGGGCGCCGTCGGGCTGCACGCTCCGATCAAACTGCGTATGACCGGCGAGGTCGGCGGTGCGCAGATCACCCGCATTATTGACGCAACGGTCGGATACATTATCTTCAATGAATCCATCCCGCAGAATCTCGGCTTTGTCGACCGTACCGTTGAGGGTCATGAACTGGATCTGGAGATCATGTTCAAACGCTCGGAAGATGGCGTGATCACCGCGCAGAAGGCCAATAAAAAGCTGCTCGGAAAGATCATCGACGCCTGCATCCGCGTCAACGGCATTTCGGCGACCAGCGCCGTCATCGACAAGATCAAAGCCACAGGCTATAAATATTCCACCCGTTCGGCAATCACGATCGCCGTTTCCGACGCGACTATACCGCCCGTTAAGGCGGAGAAGATCAGCGAGGCGGAGGCGAAGATCGATAAGGTCACGCTCAGCTACCGTCGCGGTATGATGACCAACGAGGAAAGATCGGCGCGCGTTGTCGAGATCTGGAATCAGACGACTGCGGAGGTTTCTGCGGCGCTGAAAGACAACCTTGACGAATACAACCCGATCTATATGATGGCGGATTCGGGCGCCCGTGGTTCCGACGATCAGATCAGACAGCTCGCGGGTATGCGCGGACTGATTGCCAATACCTCGGGTAAGGTCATCGAGGTTCCGATTCGTTCCAACTACCGCGAGGGCTTAAATGTTCTGGAATACTTCATTTCTTCCCGCGGTGCGCGAAAGGGTCTTGCTGATACCGCGCTTCGTACCGCCGACTCGGGTTATCTGACCCGCCGTCTGGTCGATATTTCGCAGGATGTTATCGTCACCGAGGAAGACTGCCATACCGACGAGGGCTTCACCGTATTCGATATTGCGCATGACGGTCAGCTCATCGAGCCGCTGAAAAACCGTCTGGTCGGCAGATATCTGGCGCAGCCCGCCGTTCATCCCGAAACGGGTGAGGTCGTTATGGATACCGATACCATGATGACGGGTGAGGACGCCGACAGGATCATCGCCGCAGGCATCGACAAGTGCGTTATCCGCTCGCTGCTTTCCTGCAAGGCGAAGCAGGGCGTCTGCCGCAAGTGCTACGGTATCAACCTTGCCACCATGCAGAAGGTTACAATCGGCGAAGCGGTCGGTATCGTCGCCGCGCAGTCGATCGGTGAGCCGGGTACTCAGCTTACCATGCGTACCTTCCATACCGGTGGTGTGGCTTCCGGCGGAGATATTACGCAGGGTCTT
>JBJEQI010000103.1:0-2615 GCA_051881675.1 Acutalibacteraceae bacterium | reverse complement strand
ATCTGCGTCAGCAGCAGCACAAGAACAAAATAATAGTAGTTTTTGAAAAAGCAGAGCACGCCGAGCTGAAAAATATATTTCAGCGTTTCGGTGGCAATGCCGACCTTGCTCGCCACATCCCCCCGCTGGTGCGCCTGCAAAACGCTGTTGCGGTAGGCAAACAGCCAATAGGTCAGCACCGTTGCCGCCAGATTCATCAGATACAGCACATACACATTCATATCGGGCGGCACGTCGCCCTTAATGAGCTTCGGGATAAACGGCGTGATCGCCACACCCGCCACCAAGATAACGGCGCCGATCACGCGATAATACCATTTATACAGCTTCATCAGCGCGCAGATCGTGGCATTATCGTCCTGCGCGATCGGCTTATACATCGAAAAGACCATCGCCGAACCGACGCCCAGCTCCGCCATGTTGAGCACCTGAAGCACCGAGGTGAACAGGCTGTTCAGCCCGAGATATTCCACGCCGAGATAGTACAGTATGACCGATCGGATCGCAAACGGCATAATGATCTGATACAGCTTCAGCGCCACGCCGAACAGCATATTTCTGGACGCATTTTTCGTGCGTTCTGTCTTCATATAAGCTTCCCTTCTTCGGATTCGGAATTTATCTTTTTATGCGTAACGCCAAATAATACAGCCGCCGCAGCTTCTTTTCCGCCAAAAAGCATTTCACCCTGCCGAAAAACGACAGCTCATGCGAACGGCGGATGCTGGCAAAATACGGCGCGTATTCTTCGGTAAAGGCTTGAATAAACTTGAGTTTATCGGCGCGGCTGAGCGTACAATCCGCCAGCGCGACCGATTCCAGACTTGCCAGCGCGATCGCACCGATCGCAGAATCCACAAACTGCCTGTTTTGCTCATATATGCCGAAAAAGCGATAAAGCCCGATAAACTCGCCGTCCATCGCGCGGCGGCGCTCCAGCTCATTTTCGCGAAAACGCCTTGTCAGGCTGTCGGACGAGCGCCTGTAATAGCAGTAAATCGGTTCACTGCAAACGGCGACCTCACCGCACAGCCGCAGATAGGCGCAGTTGAACAAAAAATCCTCCCCGAGATTGAAATCGGTGCAAAAACGCAGAGCATTCTCTCGGATGAGCCGCGCGGAATACCATTTGTTCCAGATATAATGCAGCAGCGCCGCTTTGGTTTTTATGTTCATATTGCCGAGCAGTTCACTCGGGGTATACGTCGCCTCTCGAGGCGATGCGTCGCCCTCACCGCCGCAATCAATCGCGATCACGCCCTTTTGCGCGTCATGCTCGTCCAGAATGACAGCGCCCGCATTGATCAGATCGGCGTCCCCTGCGCTCAGCATGACGTCAAAGCAGTCCTTCGTCAGCCGATCGTCGGAATCGACAAACTGAATATACTCCCCGCGCGCACGCTCCAGCCCGAAATTCCGCGCCGCGCCGGGCCCGCCGTTTTCGAGATGAAAGGCAAACACATGATCGTATTTCGCCGCATATTCATCGCAAACAGCACCGCTTTGATCGGTCGAGCCGTCATCGCAGAGCAGAATCTCATATTCCATATCGGCGCGCTGGCTTAAAATGCTGTCCACACACTGCGCAAGATAGCGCGCGCAGTTGTAAACAGGAATGATAATACTTAACTTCATATTTCTTCTCCATTGGCTCGGCGCTCAGCTTTTATTCTCGGCGGGAATCGGGCAGGCGCCGTCGCATTTCAGGCACCCGACGCACAAGCCGAGATCCACTGCGGGATAATAAAACCCCTCTTCGTCAGGCAGCATCTTCACCGCGCCCACAGGGCAGACGGCAAAGCAGGCGCCGCAGCCCGTGCAGTCCTCGCGGCGGGAATACAGCCGCGGCAACGCCTTCGGCAGCTTTGCTTTATCATACCCGATAAAGCGAAGCGATCTATTCGACGGATAAACGGTAACATCTATCGCTTCGCCGTTGCGGTCGAACAGCGGGACATCGGTATAAGGCGGTATTTTCTTCATGCTCGCATCCCCCTCACCATCTGCCTATGCGCTTGAGCACACGCCGCTTCAGCTTCGTCGGCAGTCCGCCGAGCTTGGTATATTTTTTCATGGCTTTTTCAAATCCGTCGGACAGCATCAAATGATAAAACTTATCCCTGCATCGCGGAATATAGGACGGATGATCCAAATTGGGCTGATAGTACTTCTCGATCTCCAGCCGCTCGGTATTTGTTTCCTCGAAAAGTGCCAGACCCTTCTCGCTGCGCACAAACGCCACCGAAAAGCCGAGATTGATGTCGTCGACAAACTCAGGGCAGATGCTCTGAATCCCGACAAGATCGCCCATGGTGATGTCGGCGGGTTTCTCGTAGGTCGTATAGCGGCACTCCCCGCAGGAAGGGCGAAGCGCCACATTGGAATAAAACAGCTCGGGGTAAATATCGTCGCTCAGATGTTTGCCGTCAGTAGTAGTAGTAGTAGTAACATGCTCCCAGCCGAACGCCTTATCACGGGTGTTAAACTGCGCAATTTCGACCTTATTCTTTTCCTCGACCCAACGAATATACTTCTCTAATGACAGCAGGCTCGGAACGCCGTGGCAGATAATATCGCAGGTATACAGCCGCTCATCCGACACGCCGCGGCTGTGA
>JBJEQI010000102.1:0-11467 GCA_051881675.1 Acutalibacteraceae bacterium | reverse complement strand
AGCATTATCATGAGGGTACTATCCCGCTGCAGACCATCCGTGCCGACATCGACTACGGTTTCGCAGAGGCGAACACCACCTACGGTAAGATCGGCGTAAAGATCTGGATCTACACCGGCGAGGTCCTCAAGAGCGGCAAGAAGCTCGGCTTCGTTCAGAACAAGCCCGAGCGCCCGAGAAGCAACAGAAACAACCGCAGGGAAGGAGGCAGACGCAATGTTAATGCCTAAGCGTTCAAAGTACCGCAGAGTTCAGCGCGGCCGTATGACCGGTAAAGCTACCCGCGGTAACAAAGTAACCTACGGTGAGTTTGGCCTCCAGGCCCTCGAGCCCGCTTGGATCACCTCCAATCAGATCGAGGCTGCCCGTGTTGCCATGACCCGTTATATCAAGCGCGGCGGTAAGGTTTGGATCAAGGTTTTCCCTGACAAGCCTGTTACCAAGACGCCTGCCGAAACCCGAATGGGTAAAGGTAAAGGTGCCGTTGAGTATTGGGCTGCCGTAGTTAAGCCCGGCAGAGTTATGTTCGAGATCGGCGGAGTTTCCGAAGAACTCGCGCGTGAAGCTATCCGACTGGCTATCCACAAGCTGCCCATCAAATGCAAATTTGTCAAGAAAGAACAGGATGGTGAGCAATAATGAAGGCAACAGAACTCAGAGATCTTACTGTTAAAGAGCTTAACGATAAGCTGCTGGATTCCAAGAAAGAGCTTTTCAATCTTCGCTTTCAGCACGCCATCAATCAGCTCGAAAACCCGATGAGAATCAAGGCTGTCAAGAAAGACATTGCTCGTATCAATACCATATTGACCGAAAAAAGTCTTGAAAACAAGGCAGAATGAGGAGGGCTCAGAGTATGAGTATTGAGAGAAATTTAAGAAAAACACGCGTTGGCAGAGTTGTCAGCGATAAGATGGATAAAACCATCGTCGTTGCCATCGAAGACAACGTAAAGCATCCGCTTTATAAGAAAATCGTAAAGAAAACGGTCAGGCTCAAAGTGCACGATGAGGCAAATGCCGCAGGCGTGGGCGACAGAGTATCGGTGATGGAAACAAGACCCCTTTCCAAAGATAAGAGATGGAGACTTGTTGAGATCATCGAGAAGGCTAAATAAGGGAGGAAACAACTGTGATTCAACAACAGAGTTACCTCAAGGTTGCCGACAACACCGGTGCTAAAGAGATTATGTGCATCCGTGTGCTTGGCGGCTCCGGCAGGAGGTATGCTAATATCGGCGATGTCGTAGTTGCTTCGGTTAAGAAGGCTACGCCCGGCGGTACGGTTAAAAAAGGCGACGTTGTTAAGGCTGTTGTCGTTCGCTCAGTCAGAGGACTCCGCCGCAACGACGGTTCGTATATCCGTTTCGACGAGAATGCAGCCGTTCTCATCAAGGATGACAAAACGCCGAGAGGCACCCGTATCTTCGGACCGGTTGCCCGTGAGCTGCGTGAGAAGGATTACATGAGAATCCTCTCGCTTGCTCCCGAAGTGCTTTGATGGGAGGTACAGCCAGTATGAGTAACAAAATTCATGTTAAAACAGGCGATGAGGTCGTAATCCTTTCGGGTAAAGACAAGGGCAAGACCGGCAAGGTTCTTGCTGTCAGCCCCGCTGAGGGAAAGATCATCGTAGAAGGCCGCAACATGGTCACCAAGCACGTTAAACCCAAGAAGGCGGGCGATCCCTCGGGTATCGTTAAAGCCGAAGGCGCGTTCTATGCCTGCAAGGCACAGATCGTTTGCCCCAAGTGCAAGGCCGGCCGCCGCGTCGCTCATAAGATCGTCGACGGCAAGAAAATCCGCGTTTGCGCAAAATGCGGCGCAGAGCTGTAAGGAGGAACATTGAAATGTCAAGATTCAAAGATTTATATGTTAAAGATGTTGCTCCCGCACTTATGAAAAAGTATCAGTATAAGAGCGTTATGCAGATCCCGAAGATCGACAAGGTCGTTGTAAACTGCGCTTGCGGTGATGCAAGAGATAACTCGAAGATCATCGATGCCGCTTCAAACGATCTGGCGATCATCACCGGTCAGAAGCCCGTTGTCTGCAAAGCGAAAAAGTCCGTCGCTAACTTTAAGCTCCGCGAGGGTATGCCGATCGGCGTTAAAGTAACACTGCGCGGCGAGAAAATGTATGAGTTTATCGACCGTCTTTTCTCAATAGCTCTTCCCCGTGTTCGAGATTTTAGAGGAATCAACGCAAACTCCTTTGACGGCCGCGGAAACTACTCCATGGGCGTAAAAGAGCAGCTTATTTTCCCCGAAATCGAGTTCGATAAGATTGATACCGTTCGTGGTATGGATATTACATTCATCACCACCGCAAAAACCGACGAAGAAGCCCGCGAGCTGCTTACGCTGATGGGCGCTCCGTTCGCGAAATAAGGAGGCGGCGTAAATGGCAAAGACATCTATGAAAGTAAAGCAGGCTCGTGAGCCGAAGTATGCTACCAGAGCGTACAACAGATGCAAAATCTGCGGACGTCCGCACGCTTATCTTCGTAAATACGGTATCTGCCGTATCTGTTTTCGAGAACTCGCTTACAAGGGTGAAATCCCCGGCGTGAAGAAGGCAAGCTGGTAAAAGCTGCTAAACAAAGGAGGAGATTTTAATGCAAATAACCGATACTATTGCTGATATGCTTACCCGTATCCGTAACGCTGCTTCAGCAAAGCATGATTCGGTTGATGTTCCCGCATCGAACATGAAAAAGGCTATCGCCCAGATCCTTGTTGATGAGGGTTACGTTAAAAGCTTTTCTGTCGTTGACGACGGAAAGCAGGGCATCATCCGTATTCAGCTGAAATACGGTGCAAACAAAACAAGCGTTATTCAGGGACTCCGCAGGGTTTCCAAGCCCGGTCTGCGCATCTACTCAAATGTTGAGAATATGCCGCAGGTCATGAGAGGTCTCGGAATCGCAATCCTTTCGACTTCGAAAGGGATTATGACAGACAAGCAGGCTCGCCGTGAGAATATCGGCGGTGAAGTCCTCGCTTTCGTATGGTAAGGAGGGTAATGGAATGTCACGTATAGGCAAAAGCCCTGTCACTATTCCGGCAGGCGTAGAAGTCAAGGTCGATGGCACTACCGTTACCGTAAAAGGACCGAAAGGTACTCTTACTCAGGAAGTACATCCCAACATGACTGTCAACATCGACGGCTCGGTTCTCACTGTAACCCGTCCCAACGATGAAAAAGAAAACCGCGCGCTTCACGGTTTGACCCGCTCGCTGATCGCTAACATGGTCGAGGGCGTTACCAACGGCTTCAAAAAGACCTTGCAGGTCAACGGCGTCGGCTACCGTGCCGCAAAGCAGGGCAAGACTCTCGTTATGAACCTAGGTTATTCTCACCAGGTCAACGTTGACGAGATCGACGGTATCACCATCGACGTGCCCGACAACAACACCGTTATCATCAGCGGTCCCGACAAGCAGAAGGTCGGTCAGTTTGCCGCTGAGGTCCGTGAAAAACGTCCGCCGGAGCCTTATAAGGGCAAAGGTATCAAATATGCCGACGAAGTCATCCGCCGCAAGGAAGGCAAAGCCGGTAAGGGCTCAGCTAAGTAATAATAAAAGGAGTGAATCGAATTGGTTAACAGACCTGACAGCAAAAAAGCACGTGCCAAGAGGCATTATCGTGTTCGTAATAAGATTGTCGGCACAGCCGAGAGACCGCGCCTTTGCGTATTCCGCTCGCTTAGCAACATTTATGCCCAGATCATCGACGATACAAAGGGTGTTACCCTCGCTTCCGCGTCAACCGTGGAGAAATCGTTTGAGGGTAACGGCGGTAACAAAGACGCTGCGCGCAAGATTGGCAACACCATCGCCGAGCGTGCAAAAGAAGCCGGAGTCACCGAAGTCGTATTCGACAGAGGCGGCAACATTTATCACGGCCGTGTTATGGAATTGGCCGAAGGTGCCCGCGAGGGCGGCCTCAAATTCTGATGAAGGAGGAGAAGACTTTTGGCTAATATAGATGCATCAAACATGGAACTGATCGAAAAGGTCGTTTCGATCAACAGCGTTTCCAAGACCGTTAAAGGCGGTCGTATCAGAAAATTCTCGGCGCTGGTTGTTGTCGGAGACGGCAACGGCATCGTCGGTATGGGTATCGGCAAGGCCGGTGAGGTTCCCGAGGCTATCCGCAAGGGCATTGAGGACGCTAAGAAGAACCTGATCAAGGTTTCGCTGAAAGGCACGACAATTCCTCATGAGGTTATCGGTGCGTTCGGCGCCGGCAGAGTCCTCATGAAGCCTGCCGCTCAAGGTACCGGTGTTATCGCGGGCGGTCCCGTTCGTGCGGTCATCGAGACGGTCGGCATTAAGGATATCCGTACCAAGGCTCTTCGCTCGAACAACCCCTGCAATGTCGTAAGAGCTACTTTACAGGGTCTTGCTTCGCTTCGCACAGCCGACGAGGTCGCTGCGATCAGAGGCAAGTCTGTAAAAGAAATTATCGGTAAATAAGGAGGCAGCATAAAATGGCAACTAAAGCATCCAAGGCTGCAAGCCTTAAAATTACTTTGAAGAAAAGTCTTATCGGCGTAAAGGAAAACCAGATCGCTACTGCCGCTTCGCTCGGTCTTCGTAAGATCGGCGACGCCACTGTCCAGCCGGACAATGAAGCTACCCGCGGCAAGATCGCGAAAGTATCCCACCTCGTCGAGGTAATCGAAAACAAATAAGGAGGTGCGAATCAATGGCAATTCATGAACTTTCTCCTGCAAACGGCTCGACTAAGGCCGTAAAGCGCATCGGCAGAGGCGCAGGTTCAGGACAGGGAAAGACTGCGGGCAAGGGTCACAAGGGTCAGAAAGCCAGATCCGGCGGTAAAATCCGTCCCGGATTTGAAGGCGGTCAGATGCCTCTCGCAAGGCGCGTACCTAAGAGAGGTTTCAACAATATCTTCGCAAAGAAAATCGTTTCAGTTAACGTTTCGGATCTTCAGAAGTTTGAAGACGGCGCGACTGTCGATGCAAAGGCGCTTGTCGAAAAAGGCCTCGTAAAAAATAGATTTGATGCTGTTAAGGTACTCGGAAACGGAGAGATCACCAAAAAGCTGAATGTCAGCGTGAACGCTTATTCGGCAGCTGCTAAAGAGAAGATTGAAGCGGCAGGTGGAAAGGCCGAGGTGATTTAACATGTTAGAAACATTGAAAAATGCTTGGCGTGTTAAAGAAATCAGAAATAAAATCATCTTCACCTTTTTCATCATTCTCATTTTCCGTCTTGGCTCCTATGTTCCGGTTCCGTTCCTTGATCTTGCAAGGGTTTCGCAGCTGGTTTCGGGAGGAAACGGCGACTTCTTCAGTTACCTGAACGTGATTACGGGCGGCGCAATGGAATACGGCGCGCTGTTCGCCATGTCGGTAACGCCTTATATCAACGCTTCCATTATTATGCAGCTGCTCACTGTTGCGATTCCTCCGCTGGAAAGAATCGCCAGAGAGGGCGAAGCCGGTCAAAAGCGTATCGCAAAGTATACCCGCTTTGCCACCGTTATACTCGGTCTGATTCAGGGCTTTGCTTATTGGTTCTGGCTGTATAAAAGCGATTGCGTCAATGCGGCGGCAGGCTTTGAAACCTTCTTCGCGGCAACGGTCATCATCCTCTGCTTCACCGCAGGTTCGGCTATGATGATGTGGCTCGGCGAGAAGATCGACGAAAAGGGTATCGGAAACGGTATCTCGATTCTCCTCTTCGCGGGTATCATCTCGCGTGCGCCGTCCGGCGCGGCGGCGCTGCTGGCTATGTTCCAGCAGGGTCAGATCGCTCAGGGCATCGCCGCGATCGTCATTCTGCTTGTCGTTATCGTGTTTATCGTTTGGATGCAGGCGGCCGAGCGCCGTATTCCCATCCAGTATGCAAAGCGCGTTGTCGGCAGAAAGCAGTACGGCGGTCAGAATACGCATATGCCTATCAAGGTTAATATGTCGGGAGTTATGCCGATCATCTTTGCAAGCTCCATTCTGACGATCCCGTCGCAGATTCTTCAGTTCATGAGCGCGTCGAATCCCGACGGCTTCTGGTTCAAGACTCTGTCGCTGTTCAGATATGGCACCTGGTTCTATGCTTTCATCTATTTTGTGATGATCATCGGATTCGGCTTCTTCTATATGACGATTCAGTACAATCCGATCGAAATGGCGAACAACCTCCGCAAAAACGGCGGACTTATCCCCGGCATCCGCTCGGGTAAGGCAACCCAGACCTTCCTTGCGAAGATTCTCCGCAGGATCACCCTGATCGGCTGTATCTTCCTCGGCGCGATCGCGATTCTTCCGGTCGTCGTCGGTCTGGTCGCGAATATCAATCTGTCGCTCGGCGGTACATCCATGCTCATCGTTGTCGGTGTTGCGATCGATACCGTTGCACAGCTTGAATCGCAGATGATGATGCGTCACTACAAGGGATTCCTTGATTGATTCTCTTGTTTCAAAGAAAGGATCGGTTGTTTTATGAACCTTATCTTCTTAGGTGCTCCCGGTGCCGGTAAGGGCACGCAGGCTGAGTACATCAGCGAGAAGCTTTCCATTCCGACGATCTCTACGGGAAACATTATCCGCGCCGCGCTGAAAAACGGCACGGAAATGGGTAAAAAAGCCAAAGAATTTGTTGACGCAGGTAAACTCGTTCCTGATGATGTCGTTATCGGCATCATCAGAGAGCGTCTGGCTGAGAGCGACTGCGCAAACGGATTCATTCTCGACGGCTTCCCGAGAACAATCCCTCAGGCAGAGGCGCTCGATCAAATGGGCATTGTCATCGACAAGGTCATTGATCTCGAGGTTCCCGATGAGGTGATTGTCAAACGCATGTCCGGCAGAAGGGTTTGTCCCGATTGCGGCATGAGCTTTCATGTTGAATCGAAAAAGCCCGCAACCGACGGCATATGCGACAAATGCGGCGCCGAGCTGATCATCCGCAAGGATGACGAGCCGTCGGTCGTTCTTGACAGACTTCGCGTCTATCATGAGCAGACTGAGCCGCTGATCGACTACTATACCCGTCAGGGCAAAGTTCGCGTAGTCGAGGGTCAGGACGATGTGTCGCACACGCGCGCACTGACTCTTAAAGCATTGGAGGATTAGTATGATCGTGCTGAAAACCACCCGTGAACTTGAGTTTATGCGCGAGGCGGGCAGAATCTCTGCCCAGGCGCTTGAACTCGTCGGAAAGGCTGTGAAGCCGGGCATTTCAACCGCGGAGCTGGATAAGATCGCTTATGATTTTATTATCTCTAAGGGCGCGAAGCCAAATTTCCTGAACTACGGAGGTTTCCCGGCTACGGCGTGCATATCCATAAATAATCAAGTTATCCATGGCATACCAAGCAAGCACACAATCCTGAAAAACGGCGATATTGTCAGTGTGGATCTGGGTGCGGCGGTCGACGGATATAACGGCGATAATGCTGCCACATTTGCGTGCGGAGAGATCTCCGATGAAGCGCAGCGGCTGATTGACGTCACGCGCGAGAGCCTCTATGAGGGAATCAAAGCGGTGGCGGTTGGCGGCAGAATCGGCGATATTGGCTCGGCGGTCCAGCAGTATGTCGAGGCTCGTGGTTACTCGGTGGTGCGTAAATTTGTGGGTCACGGAGTAGGCGCAAGCTTGCACGAGGATCCCGAAGTTCCCAATTATGGGCGCGCGGGTCACGGAGTGCGATTGCAACGGGGCATGACATTGGCGATCGAGCCTATGGTGAATGCCGGCGATTATGACGTTCGTCAGCTGGCTGACGGATGGACGGTCGTTACCGCGGACGGAAGCCTGTCCGCCCACTTTGAACACAGCGTTGCCGTAACGGACAGCGGCGCGGTCATTCTGACCGACCCGAACTGACGTTATGCAGGAGTTCAAAGTCGGTGAGGTTGTGCGGTGCACAGCCGGCAAGGAAAAAGGCTTGTTGTTTGCGGTCACCAGCGTCAGCAAAGACCGTCTTTTGATCAGCGACGGCAGAATCCGAAGGCTGAATCAGCCAAAAACCAAGAGCGTAAAGCATGTCAGATCAGCAGGACTCGTTCTTGATGAAACCTGTTTTCGCTCAAATCTTGATCTGAGGCGTGCGTTAAGGCGCGCCGAGGAGCATGGGAGGAGTTAGCATTGTCCAAAGCGGATAATATTGAATTGCAAGGTGTAGTCGTTGAGGCTTTGCCCAACGCCACCTTCAAGGTCGAATTGCAAAACGGCCACGTTATTTTAGCCCACATATCCGGCAAGCTCTATATGAACTATATTAAGATATTGCCGGGCGATAAGGTCACAGTTGAAATGTCGCCTTATGATCTGACACGAGGACGCATTACATGGCGTTCTAAATAAACCGCATGAATCAAGCGTTCTTATGTGAAAGGAATGATTTATTATGAAGGTCAGACCTTCTGTAAAAAAAATGTGCGAAAAATGCAAAGTAATCAAACGCAAGGGCAAAGTCATGGTTATCTGTGAGAATCCCAAGCATAAACAGCGTCAGGGCTAATCCTGATACTATGGAGGTGTATTGAAAGATGGCACGTATTTCCGGTGTTGACCTGCCCAGAGATAAGCGGGTTGAAATTGGCCTTACCTATATTTTCGGTATCGGTCTTACCACATCGAAAAAAATATTGGCTGCAACCGGCGTAGATCCCGACACCCGTGTTAAGGATCTGACCGAGGAAGATGTATCAAAGCTTCGTGAGTACATCGATCATAATGTCACCGTCGAGGGCGACCTGCGTCGTGACGTTGCATTTGACATCAAGCGTCTTGTCGAGATCGGCAGCTATCGCGGAACCCGCCACAGAAAGGGTCTCCCCGTAAGAGGTCAGCGTTCTAAGACAAATGCAAGAACCCGCAAAGGTCCGAAGAAGACCATTGCCAACAAAAAGAAGTAAGAAAGAGGGTTAATTCAATATGGCTACTAAGGGTACAAAAACAGCTTCAACCCGCCGCCGCCGTGAGAAAAAGAATATTGAGCGTGGCTGTGTCCATATACAGTCGACCTTCAATAACACCATTGTCACTATCACCGATACACAGGGTGCTACACTTTCTTGGGCGTCTGCCGGCGAGCTCGGATTCAGAGGATCCAGAAAATCAACTCCGTTTGCCGCTCAGAATGCTGCCGAAACCGCAGCTAAAGCCGCGATGGAGCATGGTCTTAAGACTGTTGAAGTTTATGTTAAGGGTCCCGGTTCGGGACGCGAAGCCGCTATTCGCGCGCTGCAGACCGCAGGTCTGGATGTAACTCTCATTAAGGATGTTACGCCGATCCCGCACAACGGATGCAGACCGCCGAAGAGAAGACGCGTATAATTTTTTGGAGGTGGATGTTACATGGCAAGATATACAGGTCCTGTTTGCAGACTTTGCCGCAGAGAAGGCGAAAAGCTTTTCCTGAAGGGTGAGCGCTGCTATTCGGATAAATGCTCGATCGACCGCAGAAGCTATGCTCCCGGTCAGCACGGTCAGGGCAGAAAGAAAAATTCGGAATATGCTATTCAGTTCCGTATGAAACAGAAAGCAAAGCGTTTCTACGGCATTTTGGAGAATCAGTTCCATCTGTACTTCCTTGAGGCTGAAAGACGCCCGGGCGTTACCGGTGATAACCTTCTTCAGCTGCTTGAGAGCCGCCTTGACAATGTTGTTTACAGACTCGGCTTCGCTTCCTCGAGAAAGGAAGCCCGCCAGCTCGTACTGCACAATCATTTTACAGTAAACGGAAAGAAAGTCAACATTCCGTCCTACCTTGTAAAAGCAGGCGACGTCGTTGCTCTTAAGTCTAAGAGCGCGGACAGCGAAAAGATTAAGTCGGTTCTTGAAGCTAACTCGGCGCGTCCCGTTCCGACATGGCTTGACAAGGATCTTGAGGCGAAGTCCGGCAAGGTCGTTAATCTTCCGAACAGAGAAGATATTGACACACCGGTTGAGGAATCGCTGATCGTCGAGTTGTACTCGAAATAATCGCTTGATTTTACTCGCAGCCCATTCGACCGTTATAAACAATTCCTGCCTGCGGTGCGGCTCGCATTTTATGCGGACCGCCGCAGCATACCGACAGTTTATCTGTTTACTACAAGGAGGGTTCTGAATGATTGAAATCGAGAAGCCGAGAATAGAAGCAGAGGATATCACGGAAGACGGCTCTTACGGCAGATTTTCCATTGAACCGCTGGAACGCGGATACGGTATTACCCTGGGCAACAGCCTTCGCAGAGTTCTGCTGTCATCCCTGCCGGGTGTCGCAGTTACTTCGATCAAGATCGACGGCGTTGTTCATGAGTTTTCGACTATCCCCGGTGTGAAAGAGGATGTCACCGAGATCGTTTTGAACATTAAGGGACTCACCGCGAAGATTCACGGTGACGCTCCGAAGGTTTGCTATATCGAGGCTGAGGGACCTTGCGAGGTTACCGCAGCGTCGGTGAAGTGTGATTCCGAGGTTGAAATTCTTAATCCCGACTTGCATATTGCAACAATATCAGAATCGGGCAAGCTCTTTATGGAGCTTACGCTCGATAAGGGACGCGGTTACGTCCCGGCAGAAAAGAACAAGCAGGCGCAGCCTGTCATCGGCGTTTTGCCGGTCGACTCGATCTATACGCCTGTGCTCAAAGTCAACTACAACGTCGAGAATACGCGTGTCGGTCAGGTAACCGACTTTGACAAGCTGACTCTCGATGTTTGGACAAACGGCGTTATCACCGCTAAGGAAGCCGTTTCATTGGCAGCCAAGGTGCTCACTGAACATCTCAACCTGTTTGTCGATCTTTCCGGTGAAGCCTATGAGGGCGACATCATGGTCGAGAAAGATGACGACGGCAAAGAAAAGGTTTTGGAGATGACCATTGAGGAGCTTGACCTTTCTGTACGCAGCTTTAACTGCCTCAAGCGCGCCGGCATCAATACGGTTGAGGATCTTACCACCAAATCCGAAGAGGATATGATGAAGGTTCGCAACCTCGGCCGCAAGTCGCTTGAAGAGGTTATCAACAAGCTCGATTCGCTGGGCTTTGCGCTGCGCAAGGAAGAAGAATAATTTAGTCAGACTTTGAAATTTCCCACATCTTAAAAGGAGTGAGTTTAAGTGCCAGGTACAAGAAAACTCGGCAGAACAAGCGATCAGCGCACAGCAATGCTTCGCGCCATGGTTACATTTCTGCTGGAAAACGGCAGAATTGAAACTACCGTTACAAGGGCAAAAGAAGTACGCGCAATGACTGAAAAATATATTACGATTGCAAAGACAAATACGCTTCACAACAGACGTCAGGTTTTGGCGTTTGTCACCAAGGGCGATGTTGTTAAAAAGCTGTTTGACGAGATTGCTCCGTCTTACAGCGATCGTAACGGCGGCTATACCCGCATCATCAAAACAGGTCCCCGCAGAGGAGACGCTGCTGAGATGGCGATCATTGAGCTCGTAAAATAATTGCGGCTTTGTTCCGTGTAGTGCTTAAAAACACCCTG
>JBJEQI010000101.1:0-2672 GCA_051881675.1 Acutalibacteraceae bacterium | reverse complement strand
CGGCATTGATCAGCACCTCGGCGGTTTCAAACATATCGGCAGCAGCGGCGGCGCTTTTAGCGCGCATTTCCAAATTTTTCTTAATGCTCTCGCTGATCGGTCGGCGATAGGCGGCAAAAACCAGCGCCGCATTATCCCCCGGCATGATCCGCAGATATGTCAGCGACTGCGCGACCGCGTCCGCCTCGGCGGCGGCAAAGCTGGTGTCGGGCGCTGTCTGCGTATGTGAAACGGAGGACGTTTTTGCAGTAGAAGTGGGAGCGGTCGAAGAAGAGCTGACCGATGTGCCCGACGCGCTCGAGGGAACCAAAATCGGCGGTCTTGTCACCCGCGAGGACGTTGTCGTTTCGATGTGAACGGGCGCGGTCGGCTCTTCCTGACGGGCGGTTCCGTATTCAAACACGATCCTGTCGCCATGGTTTAACAGATATTCAGCGGCGGGAAGATCGACCTCCGCCCCGTTGACCGTCCAGCGCCAAACAGCGCCGTTATGGCTGCCGTTTGCAAAGTCACCGATGCGGACAATATTCCCCTCGTCATCGGTTTCATAGGTCAGCTCGCTGTCTTCAAACAGCGATAATATTGTAGCGTTCTCGCCGAATTTTATATCGGGCGTCCATTTCAGATATGCCTGCTCCTCGGTCACCGTTTCGCGTATGATCAGGGTGACCGTGGACATCTCTTCGCCGTCGGACGCCGTTTGCGCAAAAACGCCGACCGACAAAAGCATTGCCGCAGCCGTGAGCATCGCTATTAAAAATGACGAAATTTTCTTCATATCCGTTCAACTTTCCTCTAAAAGCATTGCGTTCCCGCCCCGATACGGCGGATTCATGAACCGCGCTCCAAAGCGCCGCCGTTACCGAAACAGTTTGCCGACTTTTTCGTGATATTTCACGGCATACAGCGTGACAAACTTGGACAGCGCAATATCATAAAACAAAAACATCACATTCCCGAGCGCCATGGTCACCGCCGCGGTATATACGCCGAAATCGCCGAGCGATTCCGCGTCGATGCCGAATACATAAATACTGACCAGCAGCATCCCGCCGAACGCCAGATTGAACAGCAAAAACTTGGCCGCCCACTCGAGCGCGCGCCGGGGGATACGCTCTAAGGCCGCTTTGATAATCGGGTAATACCCGAAAAACACGATATAGCTGACCGCCGATTCCTTTTCGCAGATGAAAAAGCTCAGCACCGACACAACACCGTACACCGCAAACGCGTATTTTTTGCCCGATTCCATCACGATCACTGTTAAAAAACAGCCGCAAAACGCGGGAACGGCATACGCGAATCCCGGAATGTATGCCGCCAGCATGATAACGACCGAAGCCGCCGCGACAATGCCCGACAAAGCAACAATCTTCGTCTTTTTTGCACCCGTGCTTTTCATAGCCGACTCAAAGTCCCCTTTATGTGTTGTTGCGGCCGCTCAGCAGCAGCGAATGAAATCCCCGCCCATGCACTCGCAGCAGGTGTCCGCGCACCACAAGGTGGTACAAATATCGCAAAAAGAGCAGCCATCGCCCGCGGAGGAGGCGCGGTAACCGCCGCTGAAATTGCCGCGGCGCGCCGTTGCCATACGGTTCAGCGCCTGGCGGTACTCCATATTGGACGGCTCGAGATTGCAGGCGTTGGCAAACGCGGCATAAGCGTCGTCATACCAGCCGCGGCGATACAGCACGCTGCCGCTGAGATAATACCACTCGGCGTTCCTGCGCGATATATCCACGCCGTCGAGCAGCTCCTGCGCCTCTTCCAAGCGGTTCTGCGCGATCAGATTGCGTATATCGGAAAACTCTCCGCCGGCGCTCCCGCTGTTAAACCCGTCGTTTTGACGGGATTTATGCTTTCTTTTGGAGATAATCGCGTCATACGCCTCATTGATCTCCTTCATCTTTTCCTCAGCGAGATCGGAAAGCGGGTTGTTCGCATAATTATCGGGATGATATTTGCGCGCAAGGTTTTTATACGCGGATTTTATCTCCTCGTCGGTTGCGTTTTTGCTGACTCCCAGCACCTCATACGGATCTCTCATTTATTTTACGTTCCTTTCGGATAAATTATCGCCGCGATCGGCTTTTTTCTTCTTCCCGAGACTGTTCAGTGTGTCTTTCATGCCAAGATATAAAACATTGCCGATAATGGTATCGTACCGCTTGGTATCCAGCAGCGAATAGGCGCTGCACACGCCGTCGTTATACAAATTCACCGTGCCTTTGGCATATTCCCAGGCGCGGGCGATCGTTTTCTCGCCCGCATCACGCCCAAGCCCGAATTTTTCGGCGATAACATTATAATTCCCATGGCGGACGTCGCTTATCAGATCATCCAGCGCGTCGATGAGATACACCCACCTGCCCGCGCACTGCCCCATCTGCGCTAAAACGCGCCGCCGGGTGTCGTCCTGCGCGCCGCAGGAAAACGCAAACGCCAAGAACTCCGCCGTCGGCTCGCCCGCGCGGTCAAAATCCGCGCACCGCTCACCCTCCAGCCTTGCTTGGTCGCACATAAATTCTTCCGCGCGGCGGTCGATCTCGGGATATTTTTTCGCCGCTTTTTTGCGGTATCGGGCAAAAAACGGCAGCAGCGCAAGAGCGGTCAGCTTATCTTTCACGCCCTTATCGGCAAGGTTGTCCCGCAGTTTTCGGTAAAATAAAATC
>JBJEQI010000100.1:0-2702 GCA_051881675.1 Acutalibacteraceae bacterium | reverse complement strand
TTGATGTTTCTTACCTCCGCCCGATCGAGTTTATGTCGGTCGCGGGGTGGATGTTCGGCGCGTTTTGCGTGCTCGGCATCTTCGCGGGATGCGTCGGCAGTATGTTCTCTATCGGAAAATATCTCAAAAAGGAAGGCAGCGAGTTCCGCGCGTTCTAAAATGCTTTGCGCATGCAGAGTATTTGGCTCGGAACCTGGGCAGCCAATCGGCGATCTGCGCTGCGCAGATGTGCCGATGATGAGAAGTAATTATTCATTCAGTGAAAGGCAGTGATTTTGTGTTTTCAAGAATTAAATCACATCGTGTAAGACTGATCGCGGCTGTTGTGGC
This sequence comes from Acutalibacteraceae bacterium, assembly GCA_051881675.1. Classification (GTDB taxonomy): domain Bacteria; phylum Bacillota; class Clostridia; order Oscillospirales; family Acutalibacteraceae; genus CAKRRH01. The sequence continues at coordinate 2,372 of JBJEQI010000100.1, read as the reverse complement.
GGCGGCATTATGTATGACGGTGATTCTCATGTCCGCGCCCGAAGCGCTGGCGGCCTCATCGTCGTCGCTGAAAAGCAAGATCAATGAATATGATGAAAAGCTGGAGAAGATTCGCGACAGAATCGAGGATCTCGAAAGCGACAAGGCGGACGCCGACAAGGTTGCAAGCGCCTTGCGTGAGAAGATCGAGAATCTCGAGGAGCAAATCGGTCTTGTCAACGACACGATCGACGAGCTGAACGGCAAAATTGCCGACGCTGAGAAAAAGATCGCTAAAAAGCAGGCGGATATTGACGCGGCGAAAGACGGGTTGAAGCAGCGGCTTCGCGCGATTTATATCGCGGGTTCCAGCAGCGGGCTTCAGGTTTTAATCAGCGCCGACAGCTTTTCGGATTACCTTGCCAAGGCGGAGTTGATGCGCGGCGTGACCAAGCACGACACCGAATTGATGACCAAGATCAATAATGACATCAAAGAGATGAACAAGCTCAAGAGCGGTATCGAGGCGGATAAAGCCGATGCGAAGAAGATGAGGGATTCGCTGGTCGAAAAGCAGAATGAGCTGGATGAGGACTACCGCAAGGCGCAGAGTGTTTATAACAGTATTGCCTCGAAGCAGTCGGATCTGAAAGATCAGGAGGATGAGATCGAGGCCGCCAAGGCACAGGCACGCCGCGAATGGGAAGAGGCGATCCGGGAGGAGAGCGATTCCAACCGCGAAATGGAAAGCGGCGGCGACAGCTCGGGTCCCGTTTCCGACTTCGGATTTGTCTGGCCGTTCCAGAGTTCCTATTATATCTCCTGCGCTTATCATGGATACGGCGGTCATACAGGCGTTGATATTTCCTGCAGCGGCGCGCTCGGCAAGCCGATTTATGCCGCCGCATCGGGAAGAGTTATCCGCGCGACGCACAGCAACGTCAGCTACGGCAACTGCATCATTATCGACCACGGCACCAAAAACGGCGACTCGGTTTCGACGCTGTATGCGCATTGCCAGACGCTTCTCGTTTCCTACGGCGAGGAGGTCCGCCAGGGTCAGCTGATCGCTTATTGCGGCAGCACGGGCAATTCCACGGGCCCGCACCTGCACTTTGAGGTCAGAATCAACGGCAGTGACCGCAATCCGTTAAATTATTTCTGATCTCTGTTCATACAATAATACAGCATTCATGATCCGCATCCCATACATGGTTCAGATGCGGATCATTTGTCGTTATACGGAGGTTTTTGAATTGAGTATATCACGCGAAAAAGGTGAATCGGTTGCCTTCAGCGACGTGGGGAAGTGGTTAAAGGCACGTCGCCGCACCAAGGTGATAAAATACAGCGTCTGCTGTGCGGTCAGCGCCGTTGTCACACTGCTGGCGGTCGGACTGATACTCGGGGCGGATATTACCAGACTGCCCGAGCAAATCGGCATGATGCGAAAGATCAATGCTGTCGACAGCCACGCGGCGAAGTATTATTTGAATGAATATGATGTGGGCGACGCGATGAATAATGCGGCGAACGGTTATGTCGCCGCGCTCGGTGATCGGTATGCGGAATATTTCAGCGCCGACGACCAGCAAAAGTATATCAGCGACCTGAACGGGGAGCGCTTCGGCATAGGCTTGACCCTTGCCGCCGATCCGCGAAACGGGCAGATAACGGCGGTTTATGTCAACCGCAAAAGCCCCGCCGAGGCGGCAGGGATTCAAAGCGGTGATGTGATCGCCGCGGTGAACGGCGTTTCGGCGGACGGGAAGACGGTCGAGGATGTCGTCGGCGAAATGACGGGCAAGAAGGGCGAAAAGCTCTCGCTGACGCTTATCCGCGGGGGCAAAGAGCTAAATGTTTCGCCCGTTTTCGGCGAGTTTAAGGGGGATTCGGTTACGTGGCGTGCTTGGGACGGGTTCGGCGTGATCGAGATCATGCATTTTGATAAAACGACCGACGAGCAGTTCGACGAAGCTCTCGGGGCTTTGCAGTCCGCCAAGGTCATGGGGTATATTATTGATCTGCGGGATAATCCGGGCGGCACGCTGGATGAGTGCTGCGCAGTGCTGGATCGCCTGCTGCCCGAGGGAGCAACCTGCCGCGTTGAGTATAAGAACGGCGAAACAGTCGTTTTAGGCGAGTCGGACAGCGATATGGACGATACGCCGCTGTGCCTGCTGGTCAATGAAAACAGCGCCTCTGCGGCGGAGGTGTTCGCGTCGGCGATCCGCGACTTTTCCCGCGGCAAGATCATCGGCACCAAAACCTACGGCAAGGGAATCATGCAGTCGACGTATGATCTGCCCGATGGCTCGGCGGTGAAATTTACGACCGCGCGGATCGTGGATAAAAACGGTGACAGCTACCATGAAAAGGGGATCCTGCCCGAT
>JBJEQI010000099.1:0-2717 GCA_051881675.1 Acutalibacteraceae bacterium | reverse complement strand
ATGTTCAGGTCGTGCGCAACATGATCGAAACGGTTTATCCCGAGCGGAATATTAACGTTATCAACATGGGAATCAGCGGCAATACCAGCCGTGATCTGCTGGCGCGGTTTGATAATGACGTTTGTGCGCTGAATCCCGACTGGGTGTCGATCTGCATCGGAATCAACGACGTTTGGCGGCAGTTTGACCGCCCCTCACAGCCCGATACATGGGTTTTGCCCGATGAATATGAGCAAAACCTGATTCAAATGATTGAAAAGCTCAAAGACAAGGTCAAGGGAATTTTTATCCTTTCACCGTATTATATGGAGCCGCGCCACGACGACCCGATGCGCGCGAGAATGGATGAGTATACCGCCATTTGCAAAAAGCTCGCCGAGAAATACGGCTGCATTTTTGTCGATTTCCAGCAGATGTATGAGAGCTATTTCGGCGCGAGCGGCGCTCGTCATTCCTCAGCTGTTGCGTGGGACCGCGTTCATCCGAACATGGTCGGCGCGACGCTCATGGCGATGAGCGTGCTGTCGGCGGCGGAGTTTGAGTTTAACCGCCTCGACCGATTCAAGGCTTAAAACAGCATAGTGCGCCGCCTTTTGGCAGGCGGCAAAGCCTCCCCGCGTCTTTGATACAGCCGCGGGGATTTTTGATTTACAGCGCAGGCGGCTCAGCGCCGCAGGGCGGGGGATTTATCAGTAAAAATCAGCGGTGAAATCGACATTTCGGCCGATCGGTGTTGTTCAAATAGTCAAGTATCTTCGTTATAATGAGAGTATCAAACGCAAAGGAGATATTCAAAATGAAAAGCACAGATGTTATTTACGCCGAAAAGATCGCCGAGGAATACTCGCCGAAGTCCGCTTCTCGGGTGGTGGCGCTCAAAAAGCTGGACCGACGGGCAAAACAGCCGGCAGAAATATTTGCATACACTTTCGGAATCATCGGCGCGCTGGTGCTCGGCGTGGGAATGTGCCTGTCGATGGGCGTGATCGGCGCAGGAACGCTTTTGTCAACGGCGGCGGGCGTGATCATCGGCGTCATCGGCATCGCGATGGTATGCGCGGATTATCCGATCTATAAAAAATTGCTTGAGAGCGGTAAGCAAAAATATGCTTTTGAGATCACGGAGCTCGCGCGGCAGATCACCGACAGTGAAACTGTAAACTGAAAAGGCAGAGAGGGGGAGCGGTGTGAACAAGTCGGAAAGCAGGTATTTTAATACGGCAAAGCGGATGGATGACGCTCTGTGCGCTTTGCTGTCGGAGAAAGATTTGGACTATGTGACCGTCAAAGAGATCTGCGCGCGGGCGCAGGTCAACCGTTCGACTTTCTATCTTCATTACGAAACGATCGACGATCTGCTCATGGAGATTCTGCATGCGGTGAACGAAAAATTCCGTGAGTCGTATGCGCAAAAGCCGTTTCAGGCGGATAAAACGAAAAAGGACTATTTCTTCATGACGGATGAATGGCTCATTCCTTATCTGACTTTTATCCGAGAGAATAAGCATATTTATAAGGCGGTTCACAACAACGCCGCCGTATTCGGCGTGGAAGAGACGTTTGACGATATGTTCCGCAATATTTTTTCTCCGATTTTGTCCAAATACGGGGTCGAAAGGGAAAAGCATGAATACGTTATGGCGTTTTACCGCAGCGGGCTCGGCGCGGTGATTATGAAATGGGTCGGGCATGACTGCACAGAGCCTGTGGAGTATATCTCGGGCATCTTAAAAGGCTTTTTTGCCGATCAGGGGAGCATCGCGCAAGACATATGAGAGAACAACGGGCACGCGGGCTTCACCGACTGAAAAATGACAGCCGCGGTCGGGAGGTGCTCGGTGCGGTCGGGCCGCTCGCGATTACGGCGATATTTGCCTTATATAACGGTTTTCTGGGAATATGGTATCGGTCTGTCTGGAACGGCTCGATCGGGGTGTATTACCTTTTGCTGACGGCTTTGCGGGGGATGATTCTGCTGACCGAGCGAAACGGCGGCAGGAATCGTCGCTCATCGACGGATACCTACCGAAAACGGATGTTTTTATGCACCGCTGTACTGCTATTACTGCTGAATTGCGCGTTGGCTTTGCCGATTTCATTCATGGTGCTGAACGTTCGGCAGGTGGATATGCAGATGATTCCCGCGATCGCGATGGCGACGTATACCACCTATAAGGTGACGGCAGCGTCGGTCAATATCAAGCGGGCAGGCAAAACGGCGAGCATACCGATTCGGGTGCTGCGCACGATCGGCTTTATAGACGCGCTGGTGTCGGTGCTGACCTTGCAGAACACGCTGATCATCGTCAACGACGGCGGCATTCGTTCGGATATGTTTCTGCTTTCGGCGATTTCCAGCGCAGTTGTGTTTTTCAGTATCGTGGTCATCTCGGTAAGGCTGATTTTTCGATGCAGAAATGCGGAATAATGAGGAATAGGCGCCGCCGCGGGATCAGGACTGTGAGGAAAACTCACGGTGCTTTTGCATTTTGGGATATATTTGCGGCGCAAATGAAAAAATATCTTCCCATTTATAGGATAATGTGGTATAATAATCGCATAAGCGATTATTATACTGCTGCGCAGGACATTCGGTGGCGCTGACTGCTCGTCACTGCGTGACAACCGCAGTCAAATGCGCGATTATACCATAACGCTGTCGTTATTTTGAAATAAAAGTTTGGAGAAGGTCATTATGACTCAGAAAACCAAAAGAA
>JBJEQI010000098.1:0-2768 GCA_051881675.1 Acutalibacteraceae bacterium | reverse complement strand
TTATCGGAACGCGTGACAATATCATGATCCACCTCATCCACCAGGGCGTTGAGGAGGGCATGGCGTTCAAGATCACCGAGATCGTGCGTAAGGGCAAGGCGACCAAGCTGCTCACCGAGGAGCATATTCAAGTCATGCGCGAGCACGGCGTGCCCGACTGGTATATTGATTCCTGCATGAAGATCAAATATATGTTCCCGAAGGCGCACGCCGCGGCATATATGATCTCCGCGCTCAGAATGGGGTGGTATAAGGTTTACCGCCCGCTGGAGTATTATGCCGCGTATTTCACCGTCCGCAGCGAGGGAATCGACGCGGAAACGGTTGTCAAGCCGGTCGATGAGATCAAAAAAGCCATGCAGGAGATCGAGGCCAAGGGCAAAGACGCCACCGCCAACGACGCGGTGAAAAAGACCATGCTTCAGATCATTGTGGAGATGAAATACCGCGGGATTGAGTTTTTGCCCGTTGATTTTCAAAAATCTCGGGCGAATATGTATGTCGTGGAGGACGGAAAAATCCGTCTGCCGTTTTCCTCGGTCAGCGGCATCGGCGGCAATGCCGCGGAGTCGCTCGAAGAGGCGGCGAAGATCGGCGGTTTTATCTCGCAGGACGATATTATCCAAAACACAGGCGTTACCAAATCGGTGCTGGAATCGCTGTGCGCGATCGGCGCGATCAATCTGCCGAAGTCCAATCAGATAAGCCTGTTTTAACTAAAAAAGGGGAGGGGACGCAGCTTGCCGGGGTCAACGATTCATATTATGTTTGCGCATATGCTGGAGCCGGAGGCTTCAGACCGCTATTTTGCCGGGTGCGTCGCGCCCGATGCCGTGGAGGACTATCACGTTAAGGATAAGACGCATTTCCGCAAAATTCCCGATCGTGCGGCGAGAATCGCCGCGTTTATCCGCGGACTGCCCGACAATGACTGGTGCCGCGGGATGATGACGCATCTGTATCTGGATTGGCGCTGGGATATGTGCGAGCTGGAGCGGTTTATCGCGCTGCACGGCGAGGGCTGGTTTCGCCCGTATCGGGAGGATATTTCGCGGCTTTCGCGCTACTTTTCGCACCGTTTTGCCTATTGCGGCGATATTTGGCGGCGGATTTATGAGCTGCCGATCGGCGAGTACGGCGTGGTGCCCGAGGCAGATTCCGCCGCGGTGCGTGAGTTTATCACCGCGGGCTATCGCTCATCGCAGCAGCCGTCCGAGCCGCCGCGTTTGTTTATGCCCGATGAGGCGGAGCGCTTCCTTGAAATGGCAGCGCTGGAATATCCGCGGTTTTTGAAGAGCTTTGCGGGCGGGCAGCGCCCTGCAAAGGAATAAATGGATGTTTTTAGTTCAATAAGCAAAGCAACCCCCCACAGCCGACGGGCGCGATTCCCGTTTGGCTGTGGGGGTTGATTTTTGGTCAATTCAGTTAAATTTAAGAAGACGGAGCGAAAAACTACTTTTCAGCGCTTTCTGCGTTTTCCGCTCTCTTTTCCCGCTCGGTTACAAAATCGCAGAGCAGGTCCACTGTGCCGTCGATTCCAAGCGCGTGGCTGTTGATCACGAGATCGTAGCTTTCGGCGTGCCCCCACTTGGTGGTGGCATAGAAATTGTGATAGCTTTCGCGCTGTTTGTCGGTCTTTTTGATGGCGTTCAGCGCGTCGTTATACATGATCTCCCTGCGCTTCATGACTCTGTCGCAGCGCGCTTTGAGCGGCGCGGTGATGAAGACGTTGACGCAGTTATCGTAATCCTCCAGCGCATAGTCGGCACAGCGCCCGAGTATCACGCAGGCGCCCTCGGAGGCGACCTTTTTGATTGCGTCGAACGAGGCGGCAACGACCTTGTAATTTAGCGAATGCTCAAAGCCGTTGATGTTCAGCGCCATATAGGGGTCGGTGACCAGCGAATAGAGAAAGCTCTTGTTGGGGCGTTCGTCCATCGACTGCATGATCTCTTCCATGATTCCGCTCTCTTTGGCGGCAACTTTCAGAAGCTGCTTATCGTAAAACGGTATTCCCAGTCGGTTTGCCAGCTTTTCGCCGATTTCGTGCCCGCCGCTGCCGTATTGGCGGCCTATTGTGATAATGGTTTTGCATGACATACAGATCAGCTCCTCGATATTGGTATAACTATTATACACCGTTTACCCCAAAAAATCAAGATAAAATTGTAGAATTTATCTAAAAAAACAGATCGCTTTTGCAAAATATACGTTGCTTTTTACATGATAATCGGATATAATCCGACCGACTTGCCGCGCGGGGCTTCATACACTGCAAAAGGGAAAAGCCGCGGGCAAATTGGCATATCCACCCCCGACGCCGAATAGGAATTAAATGATCAAGTGAATATTTCGGGAGGGATTTTTATGAAAGAAACCGGCAAAAACGGCGCAAAGGGCATGATTATTCCGATCGCGGTCGGCGTGTGTATCTCGGTGGCAGTGTGCATGGTGCTGATGATCGTATTTGCCGCCGTTTTGTCCAAGAGCAATTTCAGCGAAACAACGGTGCTGGTTATGTCGATGATTGCTCAAGGGGTCGGCGCGCTTTGCGGGGGCTTTGCGGGGGCGCGCCTTTTCGGTCAAAGCGGTATGATCATCGGCGCGGCGAGCGGCGCCGTCGTATTTTTGCTGTTCACTGCGGCGGCGTTGATCTTCGGTTCGGGCGGGATGACGATCGTCACGGTGATCAAGCTTGTTTTAATGCTGTTATGCTCCGTTCTCGGCGGCATTTGCGGAGTCAATCTCCGAAAAAAGACGAAGGTACT
>JBJEQI010000097.1:0-2774 GCA_051881675.1 Acutalibacteraceae bacterium | reverse complement strand
ATAGTATCACCTGCCGATTGAAATTGCCGCGATGCCGCCACGCGGCGGGGCTTTCAAAAAAGCGGCGGCATAGCCGTAAAACACAGCTGTGCCGCTTTTGATCAGCCGATCGCTCAGCCGAGGAAATTCTTGATAAATCCGCTCATCTGCGATTTATCGACCGTTGTTTTATGCAGAATCTCTTTGGATTTCAGCACGGCCAGCGACCTCGGGATTTTGGTTCCCGTTACCTTCGAGAGCTTTTCCACCGTCTCAAATTCATCGCTCGGCATATCGCCGCTGAAAACACAGGGCAGAACGCTGTGAGAGAATTTATACGGCGACGCGGTGGAGGCGATCACGCAGGGCGTGTTATCCCCCGTCTCGCGGACATAATCCTCATATACTTTAACGGCAACCGCCGAATGGGTGTCGCAAAGGTAATTTTTATCGGCGAACAGCGCAGAGATGGTCTTTGCCGTCTGCTCCTCATCGCAGAAGCCGCCGAAAAATTCCGCGTCGATCTTCGCCTTGACGGCGTCCGAAACGGTATACTCCCCGCGCTCGGCAAGCTGCTTCATCAGCTCGGCGACCGCCGCCTCATCGTGATCGTAGAACTCATAGAGCAGGCGCTCGAGGTTGCTGGAGATCAGAATATCCATCGACGGCGACGAGGTTGCGAAAAAGTCGCGGTTGCGGTCGTATTTTCCTGTTTTGATAAAGTCGGTCAAAACATTGTTTTTATTGGAAGCGCAGATCAGCCGCCCGACGGGAATCCCCATTCTCTTCGCATAGAACGCCGCAAGAATATTGCCGAAATTGCCTGTCGGCACCGCGACATTAAAGCGCTCGCCGCGGGCAATTCTGCCGCTTTTCACCAGATCGCAGTAAGCCGAAACATAGTAAACGACCTGCGGAACAAGTCTGCCGAAATTGATCGAGTTTGCCGAGGAAAACTCCATATTTCTCTCTGCCAGCCAGCCGGCGATCTCTTTGTCGCCGAAAATCGTTTTCACGCCTGTCTGAGCGTCGTCGAAGTTGCCCTTAATCGCACAAACGGCGACATTGCCGCCCTCCTGCGTGATCATTTGCAGCTTTTGCATCGGCGATACGCCGTCTTCGGGATAGAAAACGATGATCTTGGTGTTTTCAACATCCGCAAAGCCGTCGAGCGCCGCCTTGCCCGTATCGCCCGAGGTGGCGACGAGAATGACCATGGTCTTGCCCTTCGCCGCCTTTTTCGCCGCGGTGGTGAGCAGATACGGCAGCAGCTGAAGCGCCATATCCTTAAAAGCGCAGGTCGGGCCGTGCCACAGCTCGAGAATGTTCTCGCCCGGGGCGATCTCGCGCAGCGGCGCGGGGTTATTATCGTCGAATGTATGATCATAGGCGCCGCTGACGCAATAATCAATCTCATCATCGGTAAAATCGGTGAGATACTTTTTCAAAACGCACTTTGCTCTGCCCTTATAATCCAGCTGTATCAGCTCGTCGATCTCCGCCTCGGTGAATTGCGGAAACTCCTTCGGCACGAAGAGGCCGCCGTCCTGCGACAGGCCCTTGGTGATCGCCTCGGAGGCGGTAACGTTTTGCTTGCTTCTGGTACTGGTAAAATACATTTTGATCAATCCTTAAATATTGTGTGATGACCGCCGGGGCGGTCATGAAAGAAGCCTCGCGCCGCCGAACGCCCGAAGCGGAACAGTTCACGATACGGCAAAAAACTTCCGCCTAACTATTCTAACGCAAAACCGCGCACAAATCAAGTCAAATCTTCAAAAAACTGCGCGGCATTGCCGTAAAATATGCTTTCCGCCTCATTCTCCGACAATTCACGGGTGAGCGCGTCATAAAATGCGGGCATATCCGAAACGGAACGAAACCGCTCGTCGGTGTCGCATCCGTCGAAATCGGTGCCGAGCGCCACGCGCCCCTCACCGCCCGCGCGGTACATATTGTCGATATGACGCAGCAGATCGCCGTAGCCTGTTTGCCGATCGCCCAAAAACAGCGTATAGAGATTCAGCCCGACGATTCCGCCCGAGCGAAAGATCTGCGCCAGCTGATCAGCCGTCAGATTGCGCGGATGCGGGCAATACGCTCTTGTGTTCGAGTGCGTCGCGATGAACGGCTTTGACGCGATATCGCAAAGCTCAAAAAAGCTTTTATCATTCAAATGCGAAACGTCGATCGTGATTCCCTGCCGCTCCAGCTCCCGCACGGCTTCGCGCCCGAAATCGGAGATTCCCTCCTCCGCGCCGACGCCGCCCGCAATGCCGTTATACCCGTTCCAGGTGAGCGAGGCAACCCGCACGCCGCATTGTTTCAGATAGGCAATATTCGAGAGATCGCCGTTTATGCAGGCAAGGTTCTCCACCGTCAGAATCGGCGTAACATTTGAGAATTGCTTTGCTTCCCCCAGCGCGCTGCAAAACACCTCATACTGCTGCAAAAACCGATCATAAGCGGCTTTGCCTTGGTATTTTTCCGTTTCGATAAACGCGGCGAAAAACTGCACCGCACGGTCAAACTGCGAAAGCTTTTCAAGACTGATATCAAAATCATTGTTCAGCACGCTTGCGTGACCGTCGGCACAGCGGCTGAGCGTGTCGCAATGCATATCAAAATAACGCATAATCTTCCTCCCCGTTCATCTCAAACGCATTTTTCAGGTGCGTCAGCCGAACGACTTTCGGCTGGGCAGATCGGGTAATATACACCTCGATCACATCAAACCGCGGCTGCAGGCGGCACCCGCTTTGCGCAAGATACGCATAAGCGGTCAGAATCATCCG
>JBJEQI010000096.1:0-2813 GCA_051881675.1 Acutalibacteraceae bacterium | reverse complement strand
ATTTATATAAAAACTCCAGCAGCTTGTTCACGCTGCCGCCTGCGCCCCAACATTCGTTATACGGGCACCAGCCGACGATCGAGGGATGATTCATATCGCGTTTCACGCAGTCGAGCCATTCGTCGACAAAGCCGATCAGCCGCGTCCAATCGGTCATATCCGCGCCCCAGCCGGGGAATTCGCCCCAAACGATATAGCCCTTGCGGTCGCAATGATAGAGGAACCGCTCCTCAAACACCTTCTGATGCAGTCTTGCGCCGTTGAAGCCCATTGCCATCGAGCGGTCAACATCCGCCTCCAGCTCCCGATCGCTCGGCGCGGTGTAAATGCCGTCGGGATAGAATCCCTGATCAAGCACAAGGCGCTGGAAAACCGATTTGCCGTTGAGATAAAATTTGCGGTCGCTGTAATTGATGCTGCGCAGACCGAAATAGCTGTAAACCTTGTCTTTTCCGAAGGTAAACTCCAAGTCATAAAGACCGCCGCTGCCAAGCTCCCAAAGGTGCTTCTCTTTCAGCGGAAGATCAAACTCCACAAATCCGAACGCGTTTTTCACAGCGACGGCACCCATATCCTTGCTGCCGAACGACGCGCTGAGCCCGAGATCGGCGGTGCCGACCAAATTGATCTTTACATTGAGCGAGCATGAGTCGACATTCGGCGTCAGGCGGAAACTTTCGATATAGGTCTTCGGCGTAAACTCGAGCCAAACGGTCTGCCAAATGCCGGTGGTGCGGGTGTAAACGCAGCCGTGAGGGTAAAACTCGGGACTCTGCTTGCCGCGCGGAATTTTGCCCGAACGCTCATCGTCATATACGCGGACAACCAGCGTATTCTCGCCCTCATGAACAAAATCGGTGACGTCAAAGGAAAACGAAGCGTAGCCGCCGGAGTGGCCGCCGCAAAATTCTTCGTTGATAAACACGGCGGCGTCATAATCGACCGCGCCGAAGTGCAAAACCACTCTGCCGCTCAGCTGATCCGCGGTGAGCGTCACCTTGCGCCTGTACCAGACCGAGCGGTAATAATCGGTTTTGCCGATGCCCGACAGCTTGCTCTGCGGTCAGAACGGAACCTCGATCTCGCTGTCAAACACAGCGCCGAACTTTTGCAGTCCGCGATCTGTGCCGCTCGCGGCGGGGTCGTTTTGAAATTCCCATTTTCCGTTCAGATTCATCCAGTTTTTGTGCTCGAACTGAGGCTTCGGATGCTCTTGTCTGTATGCCATGATTCATACCGCCTTTATAGAATAGTCTGTCTAAAGGGATGCATAAAATTATTAAATCATACACTGTATTTATGTTTATCATACATCATAAACTCTTTATATTCAATGATATATGATACAAATTTATTGACATATCGTACTGAATACGGTATACTGTTTGCATATGAATACGAAAGGGAAATCCGCCTTGATTCGCATACACAGCATCCGCCATGCCTTTCCCGAGGCGGCGGGATTTTTCATCGACCGCCCCCGCGGGCATAAAAAGTATACGTTTTTGCACTTTTTTGAAAGTGTGACGCTCCGCGTCGGCGAGCAAGAATATGTCACCCGCCCGCACGCCTGCATCATCTATGCGCCGCACACGCCGCAGTATTTTTACAGCAGCGGACCCTTGGTGCACGACTGGTTTCACTTTGAGGGGGAGCCGCCCCGCGGCGTTATCCGCCCCGACTGCGTGTATTATCCATCGGGCGGGGCGTTTATTACCGATATTGTGCAGGAAATGGAAACCGAGTTTTCGGCGCGCCGCGCGCACAGCGATCAGCTGCTCGATCTCAAGGCGCGCGAGCTGTTTATTAAGCTTTCGCGCGGCTCGGCGGGCGACGATCGCGAAACATTCGACAAAAAGACCGAGGACAGCTTTTTCGCCCTGCGCTCCGCTATGTTTTCCAATCTGTCGGAGGACTGGACGAGCGAGCGCATGGCAAAGCAGGTGAATTTAAGCCGATCGCGGTTTTTTATGCTGTATAAAACCTTTTACGGCGTATCCCCGACCGAAGATCTGATCAATGCCCGCATACAATCCGCGAAGAATTTGCTGCTGTTCACCGACCGGCCGATCGCCGAGATCGCCGATGCCGTCGGCTACCGCAACATTACGCACTTTATGCGCCAGTTCCGCGAGCGAACGGGCAAAACGCCGAAAGGTTACCGCCTGTCCGACAGAGGATGAATCCGCCCGACAAACCGATTATAATGCCGATACCCCCGCCTCAAAGGAGGCGGGGGTATCGTTATCTTTGGCTTTCAAATACCGCGTGAGGGGCGGACTCAAAGCGGCAGGTCATCCAGCTGGTCTTCGGTATAAACGGCAAATCCGTTCTTCATCAGCAGTTCGGCGGTCAGCCCGTTGCCCGCCGTCTTCTTGCCGCTGAAGCTGCCGTCATAGATAACGCCCTTGCCGCAGGAGGGGCTGTTCGCCTTGAGTATGGCAAAGTCAACGTGGTTCATCTGCGCCGTATACAGCGCCGCCGCCGCGCCCTTTTGATACTCGGCGGTGACGTCGTCCCCTGCGGATGAGATCACCCGATCCTCCACCCGCTCGGCAGGATTGCGCGGGGTCGGCAGACCGCCCATCTGCTCGGGGCAGACGGGAATCAGCACGTGCTCCTTTGCCAGCTCCAATATCCGCTCATTGCGGCAGCTGTCGTTTTTATAGCGGCACTCAAATCCCATAAGGCACCCGCTGACAAGAATTTTTGACATATTCAACACCCTTTTTGCATACATATTTCATATATACATTAATTTTAACACGTTCCCCCGTCCGCTGTCAACCCTATCGCATCGCTTCGGGGAAAAT
>JBJEQI010000095.1:0-2820 GCA_051881675.1 Acutalibacteraceae bacterium | reverse complement strand
ATTGCGGTTAAAATGTAGATAGATGAAGTATGGAGGTGAGTGCGGTTGCGCGGGCTGTATATCCATATCCCGTTTTGCCGCTCAAAATGCGGCTACTGCGATTTTTATTCGATCAAGCTGACGGAGGACGCGGCGGATCGCTATGTATCGGAGCTGAAACGGCGGCTGCGATGCAGCAATGAGATATACGACACAGTATATTTCGGCGGCGGCACTCCTTCTGCGATCGGCGGCGATCGGATTGCGGATATTCTCGGCTGTGTGCGCACATCGGCTGATGCCGAGATAACGGTAGAGTGCAATCCGAACACGGCTTCGGCGGATTTTATGAGCCGTATCGCCGCGGCGGGGGTGAACCGCGTTTCAATCGGGATGCAGTCGGCAAATTCGGCGGAGCTTGTAAGGCTCACCCGCACTCATACCGCCGCGCGGACAGAGCAGGCGGTGGGCAATGCGCGCCGCGCGGGTATAAACAATATCTCGCTCGATGTTATGCTCGGAATCGAGGGGCAGACCGCCGAAACACTGAAAAATACGATCGCCGCCTGCGACAGTCTGGGTGCTTCGCACGTTTCGGCGTATATGCTGAAATTTGAGCCGAACACGCCGTTTTATAAGCTGGACCGTTCGACGTTTCCGAGCGACGACGACACGGCGCTGCTCTATGAGATCGCCTGCCGCGAGCTGGAAGACCGCGGGTTTATGCAATATGAGATCTCCAACTTTGCCAAACGCGGCATGGTCAGCCGCCACAATCTGAAATACTGGAACTGCGAGGAATATGACGCGCTGGGTCCTTCGGCGCATCTGTTTCGCGAGGGCAAACGGTATTATTATCCGCGCAACTTGGAGTATTTTATAAACGGCGGTGAGCCGCTGTTTGACGACGATTTCGGCGGATTTGCCGAATATGCGATGCTGCGGCTTCGGCTCAGCGAGGGGCTGAATTTTGACGAGCTGCGGCGGCGCGGGCTGGATTTGCCCGACGGCTTTATCAAAAAGTGTCAGCCGCTGGCGCGGGCGGGATTTATGACGGTCGGCGCCGACGGGATTCGGCTGACTAAAAAGGGATTCTTGGTGCAAAACGCATTGCTGTGCGAAATACTTTGACAAACGGGGAGAACAGAGATGAGAATCGGAATCGGTTATGATGTGCATAAATTTGCGGCGGGGAGAGAACTGATCATCGGCGGGGTGAACATTCCGCATGAAGCGGGGCTGCTCGGTCATTCCGACGCGGACGTGCTGCTGCACGCGATTGCAGACGCTCTGCTCGGCGCGGCGGCGCTCGGCGACATCGGAAAGCTGTATCCCGACAGCGCCGAGGAATTTGCGGGAATCGACAGCCGAATTTTGCTCGCCGATACCGCGAAAAGAGTGCGGCAGGCGGGGTATGAGATCGGTAATATCGACAGCATTATCATCGCGCAAGCGCCGAAAATGGCGCCGCATATCGACGCGATGCGGGAGAATATTGCTGAGTCGCTCGGCATTGAAAAGGGGCGCGTTTCCGTCAAGGCGACCACCGAGGAGGGGCTCGGCTTCACGGGAGCAAAGCTCGGGATTGCGGCGCAGGCAACGGCGCTGATTGAATAACAAAACAGCCGCAGGGCGGGTAACATTGTCCAAAACAGCTTCGGTACATACTATGTACTGAGGCTGTTTTATTATATACAGATTAAGCTTGAAAGTGAATGGTTATGATGAACAAAAGAATACTCTTCATCGGCTCGATCACGAGAACGATGAAGGCGCGGGATATACTCAGAAAAAACGGCATTAACGCAACCATCGAGCGCAGGCAGGGCGACCAGATGAAACACGGATGCGGCTACGGTATTATCGTCGCCGAGGGGAACACCGACGCGGCATACAGCCTGTTGCGCGAGCACGGCATCGAGCCGGATTGAAGTTGACGGCGATGATCTATTTTGACAATTCCGCCACCACTTCGCCGAAGCCCGAATCGGTGCGTCGCGCGGTGGCGCGGGCGCTTTCGGGATATTCGGTGAATCCCGGCAGGGGAGGATACCGCCGCTCGGTTGACTGCGCCGAGCACATTTATCGCGTGAGGCAAGCGATCGCTGACTATTTCGGCGCGGCGGGTGCGGAGAATGTGGTGTTTACCAAAAACTGCACCGAATCGGTCAATATCGCGATGAAAGGAACGATCAAAAAGGGCGACCACTTTATCATTTCGTCGCTGGAGCATAACGCCGTTTATCGAACGGCTGTGGCGCTTCGCACGGCGGGCGCTGTTTTTGATATCGCCGAGGTGACGGACGACGATGAGCAAACGCTCAAGCAGTTTGCAAGGCTGATTCGTCCGCAGACAAAAGCAATTTGCTGCACGCACGCATCAAACGTCTGCGGACGCATTCTGCCGATCGGAGAGATCGGCGAGCTGTGCTTCTCCCACGGCATCCGATTCATCGTTGACGCGGCGCAAAGCGCGGGAGTGGTTCCGATTCACTGCGGCGATATGCATATCGACTGCCTGTGTGTTGCACCGCATAAGGGGCTTTATGCGCCGATGGGCACGGGCGTGCTCATCACTGACGCATCTCCCGCCCCGCTGATACACGGGGGAACGGGTTCCGAATCGGTATTGCCCGAGCAGCCCGATTATACCCCCGACAAATATGAAAGCGGCACGGTGAATGTTCCCGGAATCTTCGGCATCGGCGCGGGGCTGGACTTTGTGAAAGCGCGCCCGCATATGCAAAGAGATGAGCGCACTCTCTCGGAGTATATTCACAAGGCGCTCGGAAAAGTCGGCGATGTGGCGCTGTATACGCAAGCGGATGATTGGCACGTTCC
>JBJEQI010000094.1:0-2826 GCA_051881675.1 Acutalibacteraceae bacterium | reverse complement strand
CGACGCGCTGTTTCTCGCGATCAACAATATCCTGAAGCGTAATGCCGTCGAGATACTGATTGATCACCTCGCCGAGCCCTCGCCAGATCGGCAGCGTCACACATTCCGCACTGCGCGGACACTCGGGCGCGCCGCTCTCCAGGCAGGCGACGGGAACCAGCTGCCCCTCGGTCGTCCGAAGAACGTCCCCGACCGTATATTCTTCGGGGAGCTTAGCAAGCCTGTACCCTCCCTGAAAACCGCGGTTGGTAATGAGAAATCCCGACTTATTCAGCACCGTAACGATCTGTTCCAGATATTTTTTCGATATATTTTGCCGCTCGGCGATATCTTTCAGCGAAATGAACCCGCCGTTTTGATGCTCGGCAAGGTCGATCATCATTCTGAGCGCATACCGCCCTTTTGTGGATATTTTCATATCTGTTCCGCCCTTTAAACCTGTATTCCGCCGAAAAGCTTCCGCTCGGCGGCAGTTTGTGTGACGGACGGCGAGCCTTTATGCCCGCTGCCGCGCCGCACAACTGATCATATTATAATTTTTTTACCTCTTCGGATGTTTTGCGCTTTGGCGTAATCGCCAAACGGCGGTCACTCTGACCGACGAGCAAAACTCCAAAATGATCACTTTTGTGATCATTATATCATAATGATACCATATATTTTGTAGGTTTTCAAGCGGTATTTATCGGGTGCCCCAAAGCGGCTGCCCGCCGTCGGGTTCAGTTTGCCGCGGCGGTGTCCACTCACAGAAAGCTTTTCAGCCGCTCGATATTATCCTCCTGCATACGCACGAACTCCTCAGCAAGCGCGTCGATGTCGTGATGCGGCTGCTCGCCGTCGTGCCGGTTCATGGTTTTGGTAACGCCGATCACGCCCATGTTGTTGCCCTGAATCAGAATATCCGCAATATGCGAGGAGGATGAATCTATCGCGGTGTTCATTTTGACACCGATTTTCGTCATCATCTCTTGCATAGTGCCGATCGGTTTCGGCGTCACGCCGTGACGGCTCAGCACCTGCTCCGCCTTGTGTTCAAACTCGCCGTATTTCTTTTGCTCACGCAAAAGCTCTTTCTTCATTTCGGCGTCCTCCACCTTGTCGATCAGCGATTCAACAGCCCGGGCCCCCATTTTCGCTCCTCTGTATATGTCGCTCAGATAATCCGCATTGTTTTGCATATACTGCACCTCATTTTTCATAATCTACCGTTAGTATCGGCAAGGAGGCTTGCAAATATGCTACAAAATAAGAATGATTGCACTTTTCAAAATTATGTAGTATAATAGCTTTAGTGAAGCTTTCCGCGCCTTTGCGCAACGAATAGTTGCGCGGGAAGTTCCGAATGAAAACTAAAATGTATTGCATGAAACCGTCGATTTTGCTAAAATGCAAGCAAATGAGTGAAAGGTGCATTGAAAATGAACATTGAAACCGCAAACAGACTGTATGAATACCGCAGACAAAGTCAGCTCTCTCAGGAAGAACTGGCGGAAAAAATCGGCGTGTCGCGTCAGGCGGTGTCCAAATGGGAACGCGGCGAAGCATCGCCCGACACCGATAATCTGATCATGCTCGCCAAGGTATACGGCGTGTCGCTCGATGAGCTGGTCAACGGGAAGCCCTGCGCCGAGCCGTCCGACGGGAAGGATAGCGGCGCGCCGAACGGCGAGAACACCTCCGACGGCGCAGAGAGTGATGCGGCAAGCGCGCAGGCGGCGGAGGAGAGCGCACAGCCCGACGAGCCCAACGCCGACAGCGTATCCTTCAAAGACGGTATCCACATCCGCTCGAAAGACGGCGACAAGGTGGACATCGGGCTCGGCGGCATCCATGTCCACTCCAAGGGCGGCGACAAAGTACACGTCGGGTGGGACGGAATTCACGTCAACGACGAAAAGGCCAACTGCAACGTCAGCGTGGACAAAGACGGCGTCAATGTGACCGAAGATGGCGAAAATATCGTTTTCACCGACAACGACGGGCATATTTTCGTGAACAAAAACGCGCAGAAGAAAAAACCGATTTATAGATTTTTCACGAAATTCCCCTACCCGATCGTTTGCGCGATCGTCTATCTGCTCGGCGGCTTTTTCGGATTCTGCGGCGGATGGGCGATCGGCTGGCTGATCTTTTTGACGATTCCGCTTTACTATACGCTGATCGACGCGATATTCAAGCGCAATCCCATGCATTTTGCCTATCCTGTTTTGGTGGTGCTGGTCTATCTCTATCTTGGGATGACCGCCGCGCTCTGGCATCCGATGTGGGTGCTGTTTCTCACCATACCGATCTATTATTTCATCTGCGATTTCCTGAAAAAGCTGTATAAAAATCTGTGAGCAAAAATTATCTGCAATTATTTTGATAAAACACTTGACAAACCGAGCGTTGTTTGTTTATAATAAAGTAGTTGCAGATACTGCTACGGAGAGTTGTCCGAGTGGTCGAAGGAGCTTGATTGGAAATCAAGTATACCGTGATAGCGGTATCGAGGGTTCGAATCCCTTGCTCTCCGCCAAAACGCCGAATCCATTGGTATTACTAAGGATTCGGCGTTTTTTATTTATGTTCCAAAGCTGCTTTTTCTTCCCGTCAAATTGCACAAATCGTCATCGGTTAGTGACGCGTTAGTGACAAAAATTCGCTCAAAAATCACGTCATCGCCGAAGTAGGGCGATACAACGCGTCCCCGCCTCGGCTCTTTTCCTCTGCCCTTACACCACCTCAGGCAGACCCGCGATGCTGGTCAGCACACTGAGTACCCCTGCCAACGCCGACGCGCTCAATACCATGATCCAGTTGACGTCGCCGATCACCGCCGACGTG
>JBJEQI010000093.1:0-2828 GCA_051881675.1 Acutalibacteraceae bacterium | reverse complement strand
ATCTCGCGTTCGTTTACCCGAAAGAGGGAACCAATATTTTTGTCGACTCTGTCTGCGTGCCGAGCTCGTCCAAAAATACCGACGCGGCGATGCTGTATATGAACTTTTTGATGGAGCCGCAGATCGCGCTGGCAACCGCGGAATATCTCTGCTATGCTTCGCCGAATACCGCAGTCATCAACAACGAGGAATACAGCTATTTCGGCAGCGAGATACTCTATCCCGCCAAGGATAAATACCCGAAGGTGGAGTATTATCACGATCTCGACAAGGAAACCAGAGATTACTATGAGCGGCTGTGGGAGACTGTTTTTACCGCGAATTAAGGTGTTTTTTCAATGAATAGGATAGATGCGGTGCTGTTCGATCTGGACGGCACCTTGCTCAATACGATCGCCGATCTGGCGAATGCCTCGAACTTTATGCTACGCAGATTCGGCTATCCCGAGCACAGTGTGGAAAGCTACAAATACAAGGTCGGCAACGGTATGCGGCGGCTGATGGAGCGCGCCCTGCCCGAAGATCACCGCAGCAAGGCGGAAATCGAGCGCGCGCTCGGCGTGTTTATGGCGTATTACAGCGCCCATTCGCTGGACGAAACGGCGCCCTACGGCGGTATACCCGAACTGCTGGAGGAGCTGCGCCGCCGCGGGGTCAGGCTTGCGGTGGTCACTAATAAGGCGCAGCCCGCCGCAGAGCAGGTGCTGAGGACACTTTTGCCCGGCTGTTTTGACGTCATAGCGGGTCAGCGCGACGGCGTGCCGACCAAGCCCGACCCGACTTTGACGCTGAATGTGATGCAGCGGCTCGGCGTGTCGCCGCAGCATTGCGCGTTTGTCGGCGACAGCGGCGTGGATATGCAGACGGCGGCAAACTGCGGCGCATTCGCGGTCGGCGTGCTGTGGGGCTTTAGAACGCGAGAAGAGCTGGAAGAAAACGGCGCTAATGCGGTAATTCATGCCCCGAATGAGCTGATTAATCTGCTTTTCTGAGCGATTTTATTGGTATGAATTTAATACGAGTTTGTAAAATCCCGAGGGGCAGCCCCCTCGGGATTTTTGCGTGCGGTTGCAGTAAGGAATATGTGGCTTGCGATAAAGACAGCCGAGCCTGTCGGGTTCAAATCTCAAAAATTCGGTTTCGTTTCATATACTCTGTCGGCGTAACGCCTGTTTTTTCGTTGAAAAGGCGGCAGAAGTGATACTGGTTTGAAAAGCTGCAACGCTCCGCTACCGTTGCGACCTTTAAGAACCCGTCGGATAAAAGCTGTTTTGCTTTGTTTATGCGGATGTCGACAATAAACTGCTTCGGGGTGGTCTTATACGTTCGGTGAAGATTTTTCTGAAATAAACCTCGCTTATATTACATTCCTTTGCCAACTCGGCGTTTGAAAGTCCGGGGCTTTGATAGTTGCTTTCAATATACCGTATCGCGGGCAAAATCACACTCTGCACCGAGCTTTCCCTCGACAGCCGATGCAGCATATTATAAAATACGCTCATCATTTTGGCTCTGTTTTCTTCAAAGAGAGATAGGGCTTTCATTTTTTCAAAATCTTTGATATAAGTGTCCGCGCTTTGAATCGGCAGGGTGATCACTTCGTCGCATAGAAAATCCCTGCAATCAAAGTTTATAACGGGGAACAGCCCGCTTTTATTGCCGTAAAGGGAATAATTTTGGCCTTTCGGCAGAATGACAGCGTGCTTTTCATCGGAAACCGCCTGCTTTCCGCGCGTTTCATAGGTGATTTTTCCCTCTGCGCAAAAGGAAAGGCCGTAGCTTTTTCTGTTATGTATTTCCTGCGTCCGACCCTTGGGGGAGGAAACGGTGAACAGCTCTTTTATATCGGTGACGGTGATTGTATTAAGCACTTTCATAAAGTGTCCGCTCCCTTTGTCTTTTTATTTATTATAAATTCTTTGATTAAAAAATGAAATAAAAAATATCCGAAATGGTATCAAAAACATCAAAACAGTATCGTTTTACGCATTGTATTAAGGGGAAGCTTTCTTTATAATGAAATAAAAAAGCAAAGGGAGCCGAGATTATGGAATTTCAAGGAAAAACGGCTATATCAACGGGCGCGGCGTCGGGCATGGGGCTTTTGTTCGCACAAATTTGGCGGCTTTAGGCGGAAATGTCGTCATGTGCGACGTCAATGAAAAGGTGCTGAACGAAAAGGTTGAGGAAATCAATTCCAAAAACGGCGGCAGGGCGATCGGCATGATTTGCGACGTCCGCGATTACTGGCAGGTATGCCGCGCCAGGGATAAGGCGGTTGAGGCTTTCGGAAGCATTGATATTATGTGCAATTTTGCGGGCGGAACGGCTGTGCGTATGCTGAATGTAGACTCCTCGCTTGAATTCCCCGATATTCCGATCGACGTGTATGATTGGGGATTGGACGTGAACCTGAAAGGTCAGTTTTATTTTGACCACGCCGTTTTGAAACAGATGCGGGAGCAGAAAAGCGGGCTGATCGTCAATATCGGCTCGATTACGGGAATGAAAGGCGACGGCAGAGGAGTGGATTATCCGACCGCTAAAAGCGGCGTCATGTTCGGACTGACAAAATCGCTTGCTCAATACGGCTCAAAATACGGGATACGCTGTGTTTGCGTGTCGCCGAGACCCGTGCTTACAAGGGAAACTATGGCAAATATGCCTACCCTTTTGGGAAGAGCCGCCCAGCCGCAGGAGATTATCGACCTGATTTTGTTTATCGCTTCGGATAAGGGTCAGTTTATCAACGGTGAAAACATTATGATAGACGGAGGCAGTCGCCGCGCAGAGGAGCTGGTGATGAACAGCCGGGTCTTTTTGGGCAA
>JBJEQI010000092.1:0-2854 GCA_051881675.1 Acutalibacteraceae bacterium | reverse complement strand
AGTTGATGAAGTGAGCCGGAAGAGCTGAAAGCGACAAAACAGCGTCGGAATTATCCGACGCTGTTTTTGTCTGTGCGGATTTGGGCGGGGGATGACGCGGCAACAGACGAGCTTAATAATAAAAATAAAAAAATTATCGAAAAACGATAAAAAATACTTGACAAACGATAAATCGGGGTGTATACTGTAAACAAATCAAACACAGGGAGGAATTATCATGAACAAACTCGGAGAAAAACTGAACAAAGCCGCCATGATCATTGCGCGGATAGCGGAGGTATTTCACTGGGTCGCGACGGCGCTGTTTGCGGTCGGGCTGGTTGTGTATTTTATCAACGATGCGTGGCTGAAGTATATCATGAACATCGGCAACGGGGAATTTGCCGTGTCGGGGTATGCGATCCGTCTGCTGGACAGCGAGGGAAAGATCGTTCCGGCGGCGTTTATCGCGGCGATGATTGCAGGCGTGGCCGCCTGCGGACTGATGGCGATGGTATTCCGCAATATCTGCCTGATTTTCAAGGCGACGGCGGGACAAACCAAATTTTGCGAGGGCGCGACTCCGTTCCAGTCCTGCAATGTGCGCATGATTCGCGAGATCGGCATTTTTGTGCTGTCGATGCCTGTTATCGAGTTCATTATCGACACGGTGATGAAGCTTGGCGCGGGTGTTGACGCGGTGGAGTCGGCGGTATCATGGAGCGGCGTTGTTTTCGGCATCGCGATGCTGTGTCTGTCGCAGTTTTTTGCCTACGGCGTGCAGCTGCAGAGCGACGCGGACGGATTGCTCTGATCGGAGAAAAACGAAATGCAGGTGATAGGAATGGGAAAAATCGTGCTCAATCTCGATGTGTTAATGGCACAGCGGCATATGTCGCTCGGTGAGCTTGCCGAGGCAGTCGGGATCTCGAATGTGAATTTGTCTAAAATCAAGAATAATAAGGTCAGCGCGGTGCGTTTTTCGACGCTTGCGGCGATCTGTGAGGCGCTCGGGTGCCAGCCGGGAGATGTGCTGGAATATACCGAAAATTGACGAAATCGGGCGGCGTCAACCCGATTATAATGTCAGCGAATCCCCTGCGAAAAAACTTTCGCAGGGGATTTTTGCTGCCCGCCACCTTCATGCCGACAGCTTGCCGTCCGCAAGGACGTGATAGCCCGCTTTTTTTCGCTTGATTTTTGCTCGGCTGTCATGTATAATAAGGTTACAGGATTATTTCAAAATTATTTCAATCCTAGAAAGGCGGCGCGGGGAAGGTATGAGGCAATCGGGCTTTGTGAGAAGAATACTGTCTTTTGCCGCCGCGTTTTCGGTCATCGCCCTGTGTATCGCCGCGCTTTCTCCGAGCGCGCTGGCAGATACCTCTTACTCGCTCGATTCGGGGGATAATTCTGTCGGCGTTAAGATTCCGTCGGGCTTTACCGTTCTGACCGCCGCGGATATTGACCGCCCCGTTGAGTATTTCCGAGATTTCCCGATTGATAAAAACGAGGCTTCGGTGCGTTTCAAGAGCGGCGTTCTGCTGGACGCGTTTTCCTCCGACTGCACCCGCGAGATACGCATATCGGTGTTTGATTCGTCGGACATCGGCAAATATGCCGCGCCCGCGCTCAGCACCGCCTCGGGCAGGCAGAGCGAAACGAGCGGGCAGGATCTTGTCAGCGGGATCAATAATTTTTCCGCGCTCAGCGCCGCCGACCGCAAGGTCGTGATCACCGCCGTTTGCGACAACCTCACCGCCGAGGGGCACAGCTTTCTTTCCACGCCCGCCGAGGTCGAGCTGTCGGGATATACCTTTATCAAAACTTATGCGCGGATCGGCTCGTCTGTCAACGGATATACCTATTCGTCGGTGATGACAATTATCGGCGGCAAGTGCTATGAGCTGACTTGCTTTGACAATCTGCCGACCTTGCAGCAGGAGCAGATCGACGCGAACGAGGAAGTCCTCGAGTCGTTGAAGCTCTCGATCCGCGGGGACAGCGGCGAGCTTGCCGCGAATCATTTTCAGTCGTTTATCGCGTTTGCTGTGATATTGATCGCCATCGCCGTGATTGCGGGTGTGATCATCTCGTTTGTCAAGCCGTATATCACGGGTCAGCGTCGGGATGACGAGGTCATTGCGCGCCGTAGATAGGGCGCGATAAGCGGCGCAATAGGCTGTGCAATCAGCGGGAGAGGGCTGCGAATCCGCCTCCCGCCGCTTGAGGAATGTCGGATAATTTATTTGGAGCGAGAGTGAACCCTCCCGAAAAACGGGAGGGTTTCTTTTTATGGGCGGCGCGCGGCATGAGAGCGGGGAACGGCGCGCGGCGCGCGGCGGGATTTTTGTCGATTAACGGGGCATTATAGGTAATTTCGTCGGCGCGAATGGTTGTTTTGTCGCATTCAGTGCATATATTTCACAAAACTTTATTTTATTTTACCAACTAATTGGATAGTATGACTATTGAAAAATCATCCAAAAAAGTGTATAATTTTTGTGAAATATATGCACGTTTGCTGCTGTTTTGCAGCGTGTTCCCGATGTTTCCCGCGCCCGCACAGGCGAGTGCAAATCACACACGATTGAATCTACGCGCAACCATGAAAAAGAACTACACAATCCTTTGGCTCTTCCTCATCCTTATTCTATCGGTTTTACTGCTTATCGGCGTTTGTTGGCTTTATCCCGACGCGCTGAACGATCTGCTTCAAGAGGTGTGCGGTAACGCCGCGCGGTTTATGCCCGTTGCCCGCTGACGTGCCGCTGTCTGCGCCGCTGTTTGCGCGTTAATATTGATTACTCTCCGCCCGCATCCGAGCTTCATCGGAGCGCGGCGGTATTTTTTTATAAAATCAGTTGCCCGCGCG
>JBJEQI010000091.1:0-2857 GCA_051881675.1 Acutalibacteraceae bacterium | reverse complement strand
CGTATTCGGAACCAATCCGACAGGGTTTGACTGAAATTTCCCGTACAGCGGGTTGTGTGCTAATATTACCCATTTATCCGAGCGGACGCACTACCAGCGTATCCTCCGCCGTTACCGCTACCACCTGCACCATTTTGCCGGGCAGAATATCCTCGTGATAATCGGTGACGGCGTCCATCTCGCTGAATGTCCCCTGCAAGGTCAGGGTGATCTTCCCCGCTCCCGCACGGGCGGCGGGAATGCGGATATACACCTTGCCGTTTTTGGCGACGGCGTTTCTCAGGTCAATGTTGCCGCTTTCCTGCATGTCGCACAGCAGTTTCATGACAAAGGCTACGAGCAGCAGCGCCAGCACGCCCGCCGCAAACGCGGTCACTACCGACAGAACCGCTCCCACGCCCGATTCGATCATGGCGATGCCGAGCCAACCGCCGACGGCGAAGAATGCGACAAATCCGCGCACCGAAAACAGTCGGATGCCCGACGAATGTTCGCCGTGGTCATGGTCGTGGTCGTGATCAAAGTCATGATCGTGATCGATATGACCGAAATCGTGCGCGTCACTAAAGTCATGCGAGCCGTCGCCGAAATCATGATCAGCGCCGTCTATACCGTCGCCTGCATGAAATCCCACTCCCAGCAACAGCAAAAGCGTTTGTATCACCAATACCACCGTTGCGGGGATCGCGACGCAGGCAAGCGCCTGCGATACCATATCCAGCGACGCCCACCAGCTGAAAAACCATTCCATAAATCCTATTCACCCTTTCTCAAAATCCAACCGACCCGTCGTAGGGTCAATTAATCAGCTCATTCAGCAGCATATCGGCGGCGGAGTGCATCATTCCCGAAATGCAGGCGACCGTCATGACCGTCAGCCCCTTGCAAAGCTTGCTTCGCGAATCGGGAAACGGGCCCTCATAATCGCCGATCTCATCCCGGACCGCCTCGCTGATCTTCTCCTGCGAAAAACTGCCGCTTTGATTGGTCTTGGCAATGATTCCGCAAAGATAATCATATAACTGCGCCTCGCTGATTATGTCATCCGACTCATCCTCGACCAGTCCGTTGAGATAGCGAAGCAGCGCCGCTATCCTGTCCAGCTGCATCGAATCCCGCAGCGAATTGATCAGCAAAATCCGCGCGAGCTGCCGCTCAAAATACTTTTTGTCGATCGGTCTTGCCACCAGTCCGCGCTTGACCCAGTTCTGTATGGTGGAGCCTTCCAGCCCCGTAATCGAACAGACCTGCGACAGCGACAGCCCGCCTGTGGCGTTCAGCATCGGCACAAACAGTCCGAACGCCGAACCGCTGAGCATGTGATACGGCATCACCGTTCCCGGAACATACGGTATCTGCATCGGGTCACCTCCGTTTTAAGAGTTTAGCGATCACTTGTTATGTTGAGTTGATTATATCACAAGTTCATATGAACCTCAAATTCCGTTTTTATCAAAATACAATACAAAAACAGCCGATTTCGCATATTTTATGCAAATCAGCTGCCCAATACTATTATTTTCTTGATTTTTCTTAAAAATCCTTCTATTTATGATACTTGCTTCCGCGATTTATCATAAACGCGCGGTAAATCTGCTCGCAGAGCATCACTCTGGCAAGCTGATGAGGAAAGGTCATCGGCGACATGGAAAGCCGCATATCGGCGGCGCTTTTCACCTTGTCCGACAGCCCGAACGACCCGCCGATCACAAAACACAGCGACGACGCGCCGCCGACCGACAGCCCGCCGATCGTTTTTGCCAGCTCGGCGCTCCCGAGCATTTTGCCCTCAATGCACATGGCGATCAGCTTTGCCTGCGGGGGAACTCTTTTCAAAATCTCGACACTCTCGGCTTCGAGCGCCTGCTCGATCTCGCGCTCGGACGGCGAATCCGGCAGCCGCTTTTCCCCGATCTCCTCGATCGAAAAAGCGCACATCCCCGACATCCGCTTGGCATATTCGGCGACGGCGTCGCGCAGATACTTTTCTTTCAGCGAACCGACGCAGATCAGTGTTATTTTCATCATACCGCCCACCGCCTTACAGAATGATCATACGGTTGTCAAACGGCGCGGCGACCCGCAGGCGGTAGTCGCTGTCTTCCACAGCGCCCGCCATGGTCAGTTGTGAGCGGGTTGTTTCCTTTGCCAGCGGCGGCAGATTATTCTCCCGCGAGAGATGCGCCAGTATAAAACGGGTCGTTCCCGATCGGAGCAGGCGCTCAGCCTCCTGCGCGCAGGCGTTGTTGGAAAGGTGCCCCATATCGCTGAGTATCCGCTTTTTCAGCGGGAAAGGATAATAGGTGTTATTCTGGAGCATTTTCACATCGTGATTGCTTTCGAGCATCACGAGATCGCACCCCGCTATCGCGCTGTGCACCTCGTCGCTGACATAGCCGAGGTCGGTGCAGACGGCGATTCTGCGGCTGCCGAAATCAATGACATAGCCGCAGCTTCCCTTGCAGTCGTGCGAGGTGGGAAAATTGGTTATCCTTGCAAAATCCAGCTCGGCGGAGCCGTCTATTATGCGGTATTCGATCTTTTCGCTGAACGCGCCGCTGTTTCGGATTCCCTCGAGGGTGTCCGCCGTCATATAAACGGGAATGCGGTGGCGCGCCGCGAACACCTTCACCCCCGAGATATGATCGGTATGCGAGTGGGTGATAAACACCGCTTTGATGGAAGATATGTCGATCTCTTTTTCCTCGAGTGCCTTTTTGGCGCGCGTGGCGCTTACGCCGACGTCCACAAGAATCCCGCCCGACGAAGTGCCGATATAGGTGCAGTTTCCGCTGCTGCCTGAGAACAGCGGGCAAAATTTTGCCATTTTTTATCTCCTTTTTCGGATAAATTACGG
>JBJEQI010000090.1:0-2866 GCA_051881675.1 Acutalibacteraceae bacterium | reverse complement strand
GCGATCTGATCAGCATGAGCGCGACGCTGCGCAGACTTTGCTATGTGAAAAAGGCGGTCGGCAGCATGAATTCGGGGCTTATCAGCGAGCTGAGGGACAATATCAGCGAGCTGCCCGAGCTGTCGGAGCGCATTTCGGCGGCGCTGTGTGACGATCCGCCGCTGACGGTTCGCGAGGGCGGCTTTATCCGCGACGGATACAACGAAGAGGTCGATCGACTGCGTGTGGATATGAAAGGCGGCAAGGGGATCGTTACCCAGATTGAGGAGCGCGAGCGCGAGCGCACGGGAGTGAAGAAGCTCCGCATTGTGTATAACCGCGTTTTCGGCTATTTGATCGAAATACCCAATTCCGCCGTCGATTTCACCCCGCCCGACGATTATTTCCGCAGGCAGACACTGACAAACTGCGAGCGCTATTCGACCGACGAGGTCAAGACGCTCGAGGGCAGGATTCTCGGCGCGAGGGACAAGCTGGTCGCGTTGGAGTATCAGCTTTTCACCGAGCTTCGCAGCTATTGCGCCGATTTTGCCGACTCCATCCGAAAGACGGCGGCGGCGCTGGCGCAGCTCGACGTTTTGTGGAGCCTTGCCGTTTCCGCTTATAAAAATAATTATGTCTGCCCCGAGATCACCGTCGACGGCAGGCTCGATATTCAAGAGGGGCGGCATCCCGTTGTGGAGCTGCTCTCCGCCGAGCAGTTTGTGCCGAATAATACCGTGATGGACTGCGCGGACAACCGCTGCGCAATTATCACCGGCCCGAATATGGCGGGCAAGTCTACATATATGCGGCAGACCGCGATCATTTGCATCATGGCGCAGATCGGGTCGTTCGTGCCCGCCAAGTCGGCCAAATGCGGCATTGTGGACGCTGTGTTCACCCGCGTCGGCGCGTCGGACGATCTGACCGCGGGCAAATCGACCTTTATGGTCGAGATGAGCGAGGTGGCGAACATTCTGAAATACGCCACCAAAAGCAGTCTTCTGATCATCGACGAGATCGGCAGAGGCACATCGACTTACGACGGCATGGCGATCGCGCGGGCGGTGCTGGAATTTGCGGCGGACCGCAAAAAGCTCGGCGCGAAAACGCTGTTTGCCACACATTATCATGAGCTGTCCGCTCTCGAGGACACGCTCGACGGCGTCAAAAACTACAACATTGCCGCCAAAAAGCGCGGCGACGATATTATCTTCCTGCGCCGAATCGTTCGGGGCAGTGCCGATGAAAGCTACGGCATCGAGGTCGCGTCGCTGGCGGGCGTTCCGCACGAAGTCGTTCGGCGGGCGAAGAGTATTTTGAAAAATCTGGAGTCGGAAAACTCATCCGCGCCGCGCGCAGCGCAGTCGGAGTCGCAGCTTTCCTTTGCGACCGACGCGAAAACCAAGCTGATCGACGAGCTGAAAACCGTCGATGTCAATGCGCTGACCCCGCTCGAGGCGATTAAGATACTGTCCGATCTCAGCGAAAGCGCCAAGCGAATATAGCGGCGCTGTATTCCCGATCGGGCGCCAATCGGCGTGTAAAATTAAGGAGAGAGCAAAATGGGCAAAATCAATCTGCTTGACCGCCATACGGCGGAGCTGATCGCCGCAGGCGAGGTGGTCGAACGCCCCGCTTCCGCTGTTAAGGAGCTTGTTGAAAACAGCATAGATTCAGGCGCGACTGCTATTACGGTTGAGATCAAAAACGGCGGCAATACGTTTATCCGTGTGACCGACAACGGCTGCGGAATCGACGCGGATGATATTAAAAAAGCCTTTTTGCGCCACGCGACCAGCAAAATATCCAAGCAGGACGATCTCGACCGCATTATGACGCTGGGATTCCGCGGCGAGGCTCTGGCGAGCATCAGCGCCGTGGCGAAGGTGGAGCTGCTGACGAGAACCGCCGACAGCGAATTCGGCACCAAATACGTCATCCACGGCGGCGAGGAGCAGGAATTTGAGCAGGCGGGCTGCGCGCTCGGCACAACGATCGTGGTGAGAGATCTGTTTTACAACACGCCTGCGCGGCGGAAATTCTTGAAAAAAGACAATACCGAGTCGAATGTTGTCACCGCAGTTATTCAGCGCATCGCCGTATCGAATCCGCAGATTTCCT
This sequence comes from Acutalibacteraceae bacterium, assembly GCA_051881675.1. Classification (GTDB taxonomy): domain Bacteria; phylum Bacillota; class Clostridia; order Oscillospirales; family Acutalibacteraceae; genus CAKRRH01. Next base: position 760 of record JBJEQI010000090.1, on the reverse strand, counting down.
TTAAGCTGATCCGGGATTCCAAAGCCGTGATCAACACGCCGGGGGATAACGATCTTCATTCGGCGGTTTTCACCGTGTTCGGCAGGGAATTTGCCGATTCGCTGATCCCCGTCGATTATTCGCTCGGCGGAATACGCGTGTTCGGCAGTGTCTGCACGCCGACCGCCTCGCGCAAAAACCGCGCTATGCAGTTTTTCTTCCTGAACGGGCGGTATATCCGCACCAAAACGGGGATGGCGGCGCTGGAGCAGGCGTATAAAAACTCGATCGCGGTCGGGACCTATCCTTCCTGCGTGCTGAACATCGGGCTTGACCCGACCATGGTGGACGTCAACGTTCATCCCGCCAAAACCGAGGTGCGCTTTTCCGATGAGCAGAGCGTCTTTTCGGCGGTGTTTTATGCGGTGAAATCGGCGCTGACCAAGGACACAACGCGGGTGGCGTTTGAGCAAAAGAAGAATGTCGCCGCGCCTTATCGCGATAGGGGCGAGCAGTTGGAAATGCGCGCGGCTGAGAGCGTTCGTTACACATACGGCGCAGCTGCGTCCGATTCGGCAAAAGCGCCGTTTGGCGCGGCGGCGCCCGCATGCGGGAATCGCGCCCGAATAGATCATGCCGCTTTGCAGAGCGGGTCGCGCAGTGAGCCGGGCGGTGAGGATGAAAATACCGCGGTGCAAAGCGGTGATGATAACGGGATTCAGTATTTTCACGCGAATCAGTCGCTCGGCGAGTCTGCCGCCCCCCGCAGAGAGGGCGCTTT